>JAPYWT010000341.1 GCA_028276215.1 Thermoflexus sp.
GGAGTGTACTACCTACCCTGATCGGTTTGCAGATAACGTAGCGCAGGCTGTGAGCCTGCATGCAGGCCTGGCGGCCTGCGCTACAGGGGCATGCCTGCGCCAACGTCTTTTATAGCGCTTACCCCCAAGGCCCCCTGGTAGGTAGTTACCCAGGGGTTTGAAATTCAATCCGCGTTCATCCGCGTTGATCCGCGTCCTGTTTCCTATGCCGGGGATTTTTTGCGAGACGATTCGTATCCGCCACAGCACCCGCCGGTACGCGGATCGGTCGGTGCCGGATGATGTGCTGGCCCACCTGCTGGAGTTCGCCGCCCGTGCCTCGCATCTGACCGACATGCCCCCACGGGTGACGGTGGTCAATGGCCGGGAGCGGGTGGGACGGATTCTGGCCCGCTATCTGGGGGTCTACGGGTTGGTCCAGGGGGCGCCGCATCTGCTGGTGGGGCTCATCCCGGAGGACTCGGACCGGGCTCGCCTGGACCTGGGGTACGTCCTGGAACAGGTGGTTCTGGAGGCGACGCGGCTGGGGCTTTCCACCTGCTGGATGACCGGCTCCTATCATCCGGAGCGGGCCGCCGACGAGGTGGAGCGGAGGCCGGGGGAGGTCGTCGCGGCGACGGTGGCGCTGGGGTACGCCCGCGAGGACCCGCTGGCCCGCCTGCACGACGGCACGGTCCGGCGGCTGGTGGCGGCCCACCGTCGCCGTCCGCTGGAGGAGATTGTCTTTGCCGGGAAGTGGGGCGTGCCCTGGTCGCCGGTCGGGGCGGACCCGGCGCTGATGGAGGTGCTGGAGTGCGCCCGGCTGGCCCCCTCGGCGGAGAACCGGCAGCCGTGGCAATTCGTGGTAGAGGGTAGGGCGGGGGACGGTTTCCCGGCCCTGCATCTCTTTTTGACCGGGCCGGCGCCCATAGACGCGGGCATTGTGATGGCCCACGTGGCGCTGGCCGGAGCGGAGGTGGGGTGGGACGGGCGCTGGGCCCTGCGCTGGCAGGACCCGACCCTGGCCCGGGCCCTGGGCGCTCCGCCGGATGTCGTCCCGGTGGGGACGTTCTTTTATTCACCACAAAGACACGAAGACACGAAGGCAAATTAATAATTAAAAAATTAACAATTACCCTCTTGGTGTCTTTGTGTCTTCGTGGTTACAATATTCACCACAAAGACACGAAGACACGAAGGCAAATTAACAATTAAAAAATTAACAATTATCCTCTTGGTGTCTTTGTGTCTTCGTGGTTACAATATTCACCACAAAGACACGAAGACACGAAGGCAACTTAACAATTATCTTCTTCGTGTCTTTGTGTCTTCGTGGTTACAATATTCACCACAAGGCACGAAGACACGAAGGCAAATTAACAATTATCTTCTTCGTGTCTTTGTGTCTTCGTGGTTACGATCTTCCGCGCAGGAAGCGCTCCTCTATCAGGTCCGCCAGACCGACCACGTCGTCCAGACCAAACTGGGGGACATCCAGGTCGTAGGGCTGGTCGGTGGCGATGGCGACCAGTTCCTCCCGCGTGCAGAGCAACTCCCGACTCCTCTCCGCCCGACTGACCTCAATCTTGGGCGCCGGCCCCCGCTTATACCCCTCCGTCAGCACAATGTCGGCGTCGTGGATGGTGGCGACAATCTCCGGCAGGGTCAGTTCCCGCTCCAGCCGCTGGATGTGGGCAATGCGGTTCGGAGAGGCGATGACCACGTGGTCGGAGCCGGCCTGGGCGTGCCGCCAGGTGTCCTTGCCCGGCTGGTCTATCTCAAAGCCGTGCACGTCGTGTTTGACGGTCGCCACCCGATAGCCGCGCCGTTTCAGTTCGGGGATCAGTTTCTCCAGCAAAGTGGTCTTGCCGACTCCGGACTTGCCGACGATGGAGATGACGGGAATCATTGGGGCCTCCTGAAGCGTGAAGCGTAAAACGTAAAACGTAAAACGTAAAACGTAAAACGTGAGACGTGAAGCGGGCGGGTTATCGGACCAGGAAGGGGGGAACTTCCCGGAGGGCCCGAATCCAGTGCTGGAGGCGGTTCCGGAGGAGGGCGGGCACTCCCAGCGGCCGGGAGTTCAGGGGCGGATGGGAGGCGATTTCCCAGAGGATGTCGGCGACCCGGCGGGCGGCCTCCGGCGAGGCCAGACGACGGGCCTCTCCGGCCGCGACCCGTCGCGCCGCCGGGTCGGCGATGAGGCGGGCGACGGCCGCGGCGGCCCGTTCGGGCCCCGGCGCCCATATCCCCGCCCCCGCCTGGACGACCAGGTGGACGTTGGGGGTCTCCTGCGCGGGAATGGCCCCCCACAGGACCATCGGGACGCCGACGGTGAGCGCTTCGGCAATGGTCGTGGGGCCCGCTTTGGTCACCAGCACGTCGGCGGCCCGCATCCACTCGTGGATGTTCTCCACGAATCCCTCAATCCGCACCGGGGTTGGCCATGGGATGGCCGCCAGCCGCGCGCGCAGCCGTTCATTCTGTCCGGCGATGACGATCAGTTGGGCCGTCGGCGTGGCGGCGGCGACCGCCCGGGCCACCGCCTCCAGCGGTTCAAACCCCACGCCTCCGCCCATCAGCAGGACCGTGGGCTGATCCGGCTCCAATCCCAGTCTCCGGCGGACGGCGACCGGGGCTTCAGCGGCGACCTGCTGGAACTGGGGGCCGATGGGCAGGCCGGTCACCTCTATCCGCTCCGGCCCCACCCCGTGCCGCAGCAGTTGCTCCCGGGCCGCTTCGGTGGCGACCAGGTAGCGCTGGACGCCGGGGGCCACCCAGGCCGCGTGCATCACCACCAGATCCGTCCCCACCGCAATGAAGGGCGTGGAGAGGCCAGCCCACTCCAGGGCGCGGGAGATCGTGTACACCGGGACGGGGTGGAAGGAGACGATGATGTCGGCGGGGTGTTCCCGGAACATGCGCAGGACCCGGGGGTAGGTCAGCGGCCAGGCCAGATGGCAGATAGTCCAGACCCGCCGCCGACCGTTGAGCAGGTTGAAGCCCCAGCCGTACATCCGTCCGCCTCCCCAGAGGGCAGTGGGATACCACTCCGGCGCCCGGGAGAGGGGCCACGGGGCGTATTCGGCCAGCACGTCCACCAGTGTCACCTGGGCCCGGTCGCCGTAGCGCGCGGTCAGCGCGTCGGCGACGGTCCGGGCCACCCGCAGATGGCCGCCACCCGTGCGGGAGTGGAGGAGCAGAAAGCGGAACGGACGTTCTTCGGGTCCCACGATGGCCTCCTGTGTCATTGGTTGTCCGGTGCAGGATGAATCCTGCGCTACGGGCTTGTAGCACAGGATTTATCCTGTCTGATGCAGGATGAATCCTGCGCTACGAATGCAGGATAAATCCTGCGCTACAGGATTTATCCTGTCCGGATACAGGATGAATCCTGCGCTACAGGATTGTAGCACAGGATTTATCCTGTCGGTGCAGGATGAATCTCGCGCTACGAATGCAGGATAAATCCTGCGCTACAGGATTTATCCTGTCCGGATACAGGATGAATCCTGCGCTGCGCCGGGTCCGATGATCCGTTTGACCCCTTTCTCAAAACGGGAACGGGGAAGCATCACTCGCCGCCCGCAGGTCAGGCAGCGGATGCCGATGTCGGAGCCCACCCGGGTCACCACCCACTGGTATCCGCCGCAGGGGTGGGGCTTGCGCATCTGCACGACGTCGCCGATGTGGATTTCCAGCGGTGGTCGCATCACGTCCTCATTGCAGGGGCAGCCCCTC
>JAPYWT010000342.1 GCA_028276215.1 Thermoflexus sp.
ATCCGGCCACCCGCCGGACCCCGATGCGCAGCGGGTAGCCATCCACCCGGTCCTCGGCGGTTGCCATTCCGGGCTCCGGCTCGCCTGCCCGTAACTCCACGCTGAGCGTCTCCGCCGCGATGTACTCCCGCCAGGCGGCGATCGCCTCCGCCAGGTCCCTTTCGGCCTGATAGACCGTCACGATGCGGTCGTCCAGTTCAAACCCGGCGTCCTTGCGCAGGTTCTGGATGCGGCGGACCACCTCCCGCGCCAGCCCCTCCGCCCGCAGTTCGGGCGTCAGGACGACGTCCACCGCGACAGTTACTCCCCGCTCCGAGGCCACCGCCAGCCCTTCCTTCGGCTTCTCCTGCACCAGAACCTCCTCCGGCGCCAGTTCCACCTCCTCGCCGTCCACGACCAGATGGACGGGGAGCCCGGCCCGCACGCGCCGGGCGACGGCCGTCGGGTCCTGCGCAGCCAGCGCGGCCCGGACCGCCGGGAAGCGGGCGCCGAAGCGCGGGCCCAGCAGGGCGTTGTTGGGCATCACCTGATAAGTGAGCAGGCTTTCAGCCTGCGCCACCTGGGTGACCTCTCTGACGTTCAACTCGTCCTGCACCAGCGCCCACAACTCTTCGTCCAGCGTCCCCACCGACGGTTCCAGGTGGACCAGCGCGCGGGCCAGCGGCTGGCGGACTTTGATGTTGGCACTGTTGCGGGCCGCGTGCCCCAGCGAGACCACTTCGCGGGCCAGGTCCATCCGGGCCAGCAACTCCTCGTCTATCGCCGCCGGGTCCGCCTGAGGCCAGAGGGTATGGTGGACGCTCTCCGGCGCCTCCGGGTCCACCGCCCGGACCAGGTTCTGGTACATCGCCTCGGTCATGAACGGCAGGAAGGGCGCCAGCAGCCGGCAGAGGGTGGTCAGGACCTCGTAGAGGGTGGCGTAGGCCGCGTTCTTGTCCGCGTCGTGCTCGCTCTTCCAGAAGCGACGGCGGCTCCGGCGGATGTACCAGTTGGTCAGGTCGTCCACGAAGGGCTCCAGGGCCAGCGTCGCGCCGTAGGCGTCGTAGTCGTCCAGCCGCTCCGTCACCTTCGCCACCACCTGGTGCAGCCGGGCCCGAATCCACCGGTCCAGAAGAGTGTAGCGCAAATTGAAATTTGCGCTACCCGGTGTCCACTCATCCAGCCGCGCGTAGGTGACGAAGAAGACGTATGCGTTCCAGAGAGGCAGGATGAACTGGCGCCGCACCTCGTTGGCCTTCCCGTACCCGAAGAGCAGGTCGGCGTCGGGCTTCTGGCGGCAGTAGAGCCAGCGCATCACGTCCACGCCCATCTGGTCGGCGGCGTCGTTGAACTCAATGGCGTTGCCCCAGGACTTGTGCATCGGACGGCCGTCCTCCGCCAGGAGCGTGGCGTAGCCGAAACAGACCTTGAAGGGCGGGGATTTCTCCAGGACGGTCGCCATTGCCAGCAGACTGTAGAACCAGTTGCGGAACTGGCCGGGGAAGGACTCGGTGATGAAGTCCGCCGGGTACCACTGGCGCCAGTAGTCGCGGTCGGTGCGGTAGCGGAGCGTGCTGAAACTGACAATGCCCGCGTCCAGCCACGGGTTGCCGACGTCGGGGATGCGGGAGACCTCCGCTCCGCACTTCGGGCAGGCGATGCGGACGGCGTCCACCCAGGGGCGGTGAGGCGTGTGGCCCTCAAAGACCTCCCATCCTGCAACCGCCCGCTCCCGAAGTTCCTGCTCGTCGCCGATGACCTCAAAGTGGCCGCACTCCCGGCACTCCCAGATAGGCAGCGCCAGTCCCCAATACCGCTTCTTGCTGATCATCCAGTCGTGCATGTTGCGCAGCCAGTCCAGTTCCCGGTCCAGGCCGAACTCCGGAATCCAGCGAATCTGCCGGGTGACGTCCATCATATCGTGACGGAGTTCGTCCATAGAGATAAACCACTCGTCCACCAGCCGGAAGACCAGTTCGCTGCCACAGCGCCAGCAGACGGGGTAGCGGTGGGTGTAGTCGTCCACCCGATAGAGGAGCCCCTTTTCCCGAAGGCTCTCAAGAACGCGCGGCGCGCTCTGAGAGACGGGGGTCCCGGTCAGGAAACCGAACCCGTCCACGAAGATACCCTCTTCATCCAGCGGAGCGATGGCCGGGAGGCCGTACTGTTTGCCCAGGACGAAGTCCTCCGCGCCGCAGCCGGGGGCGATGTGGACGATGCCCGTCCCCTCCGCCTCGCCGACTTCGTCCCAGAGGATGACCCGGTGGGCCTGGGGGCCGCCCGCCTTCTGCTGGGCCGGGAGTTCGTCAAAAGGACCGTCGTACGTCCAGCCCTCCAGCGCCTTCCCCTTCATCTCCTCCAGCACCTGGTACGGGCCCTGGAGCATAGAGAGAGTGCCCTTGGAGAGGTAGAAAATCTCGTCGCCCTGGCGGACCTTGACGTAGGTCAGGTCGGGGCCGACGGCCGCGGCGACGTTGCTGGTGAGGGTCCAGGGCGTGGTGGTCCAGACCAGCAAACTCTCCCCCGGCCGGCCGCGCAGAGGGAAGCGCAGAGTGACGCCGGGGTGAGTCAGTTCCTGATAGCCCTCGGTGACAATCTCGTGCTGGCTGATGCCGGTAGCGCAGCGGGGACACCAGGGCATGACGTCGGTGCCCTTGTAGAGCCAGCCCCGCTCCCAGCACCGCTTCAGGAAGGTCCAGATCATGTAGTTGTTCTCATTGGAGAAGGTGAAGTAAGAGCCGCCCAGTTCGGGCATACCCAACCGTCCCACAATCTGCTCCACCGTGTCGGTCACGGGGCCGTGGGGGCCGGGGACGGTGATGACCTCCTGGGGGTTCTCCATGATCCGGCGGGCCAGGTCCCGCAGGAAGTCCGGGTCGTTCCAGTCCATCCAGTAGCCCAGGCGGACCGACTGCTCGGTCTGGACGGCGGCGAAGCGCAGGACCCGCTCCTTGCACTTACGGACAAAGCGCTCAATCCCGTAGTTCTCAATGTCCCGCTTGGAGCGGAAGCCCAACTCCTTCTCCACCTCCACCTCCACCCAGAGCCCCTGGCAGTCAAAGCCGTTCTGGTAGCGGGTCTGGTAGCCCTTCATGGCCCAGAAGCGGTGGAAGAGGTCCTTGTAGGTGCGCCCCCAGCCGTGGTGGACACCCATCGGGTTGTTGGCGGTGATAGGGCCGTCAATGAACGACCAGCGGGGGCCGTCCTTGCGGAGTTCCACCAGTTTCTGGAAGGCCTGAGTGCGCTTCCAGAAATCCAGAATCTGGTGCTCCTGCTGGATGAAGTCTACTTTGGAAGGGACGGGTTGGAACATGGACACCTCCTGAAAACTGTGTAATTACCTACCACGAAGGGCACAAAGTACTCGCAAAGGACACAAAGGGATAAAGAAAAACTATCCTTCGTGCCCTTCGTGTGGCCTTCGTGTCCTTCGTGGTTTTTACGAAACGATTCAGGTAGGCAGTTACAAAACTGTTGACAAAATGGGCAGTCCTGCTACAATGAGAAGCAATCCTGCTACTTTGGAGTGAAAGATGTTCTGGACAGCAGTAGAGCCCTGAGCACCCTCCAGCCACTCAGACTGCGTCCCTCTCGCTCACGGTTTCACCCTCACCGCTCCCAGCACGATACGGCGGGCCTCGGGGTCGGCGCCGTCGCCGGAGACGGGCAGCCGCTCCCCGGTATCCCAGCGGTACATCCCCACCTCCAGCACGTAATCCCCGGCGGGGGTCCCTGCGG
>JAPYWT010000343.1 GCA_028276215.1 Thermoflexus sp.
AGAGCGGGAGAGGGGGAGGGGGAAGCCGCCGGAGGCGGCGGGGGAGGGGGTGAGGCCCCTGGCGGCCCTCCTCCTCAACCTCATCACCGCCTTCTTCACCGGCGTCACCCTCTTCCTGAGCAACCCCTTCGCCCCCGCCGCGACCGTCCCCGCCGACGGGCTGGGCCTGAACCCGCTCCTGCGCCATCCGGGGATGATTTTCCATCCCCCGGCCCTCTACCTGGGGTACGTGGGCCTGGCCGTCCCCTTCGCCTTCGCGATGGCCGCGCTGATCGCGGGGGAGGTGGAGAACTGGACCCGGGCCGTCCGCCGCTGGACCCTGGCCGCCTGGCTCTTCCTGGGACTGGGGCTCCTGTTGGGCGCGCGCTGGGCCTACGACGTCCTGGGCTGGGGCGGCTACTGGGGCTGGGACCCCGTGGAGAACGCCGGTCTGATGCCCTGGCTCACTGCCACCGCCCTCCTCCACGGCGCCGCCATGCAGGAGGAGCGGCGGGGCTTCCGCATCTGGAACCTCCTGCTGATCTCCTTCTCCTTCGCCCTGGTCCTCTTCGGCACCTTCACCACCCGCAGCGGGATGATTCAGTCGGTCCACGCCTTCGCCCGCTCCAACCTGGGGCCTTACTTCCTGACCGCCATCGGCCTGACGCTGGTCGGCTCCCTGGCCCTCATCCTCCGCCGACGGCGCCTGCTGGAGGAGCGCCGTCCATCGGAAAGCATCCTCTCCCGCGAGGGGCTCTTCACCCTGGCCCTCATCCTCTTCCTGGTCATCACCGGGTCGGTCCTGGTGGGAAGCGTCCTGCCCACCCTGACGGAGGCGCTAACGGGCCACCGCTTTGAGGCCACTCCGGAATGGTTTGACCGGGTGACGGCGCCCCAGTTCGCCGCCCTGACCCTCGTCCTGGCCCTCTGTCCGGTCGCCGGGAGGCAGAAGTTGGAGGCCCGCCGGGCCGTCCCGGGGCTGGTCGGCGGCGCCGCCGTCGCCGGACTGGCGGCCCTCTCCGGATTCACCCGTCCCCTCTCCCTTCTGGGCTTCGCCCTGGTGGGCATGGCCCTGGGCACCGCGCTGACCGAGATCGCGCGGGATGTCCTGGCCCGTAGCCGTCGGGAGGGGGAGAACCCCCTGGTGGCCCTGGCGGTCCTGGTGGACCGGAACCGGCGCCGCTACGGGGGCTACATCGTCCACCTGGGCATTGCCCTGCTCCTGGTCGGGGTCATCGGCACCCGGATGTACCCGCTGGAGCGGAACCTGAGTTTGACCGCCGGGGAGCCGGCTCAGGTGGGCCGCTACACCCTGGTCTTTGAGGAACTCCGCCAGGACCTCTTCAGCGACCGTCTGGCGACCTGGGCGGTCCTCTCCGTCTACCGGGGCGACGCGTACTGGGTGACCCTCACCCCCCGGCTGGAGCGGTACGCCAACTTTGACCAGACGGTGACGACGCCCGCGCTGCGGGCCGGCCTGCGGGAGGACCTCTACGTCGTCCTGACCGGGTGGTCGGCCGACGGGGCAACGGCGACGTTCAAAGTCTTCGTCAACCCCCTGGCGTCCTTCCTCTGGCTGGGAGGACTGGTGTTCCTGGCGGGCGGCGCGGTCGCCTTCTGGCCGTCCACCGCCGGGGTGCGGCTTCCGGTCCCCCAGGCCCGCCGCCGGGCTATCGGGAACACCGTGGCGCTGGTAACGGGGCTGGTAGTGCTGGTCGCGGCGGGCGTGGCGATGTGGGGGCCGGGGCACGGCGCGACCTCCCAGCCCTCCGGCCGTCCCCTCCCCGGCCAGACCGCTCCCGACTTCACCCTGACCCTGCTGGACGGTTCCACTTTCTCCCTCTCCGGCCAGCGCGGGAAGGCCGTGGTCCTCAACTTCTGGGCCTCGTGGTGCCCGCCGTGCGAGGAGGAAGCCCCCGACCTGCAGGCCGTCTGGGAGGAATACGGGGAGAAAGGGGTGACCTTTGTGGGCATTGCCTACAAGGACGAGGAGGCGGCGGTGCGGGACTTTCTGAGTGGGCACGGGATCACGTATCCCGTCGGCCTGGACCCCACGGGCCGGGTTGCCGAACTCTACGGCATCACCGGCGTCCCGGAGACCTTCATCCTGGACGGAGAGGGCCGGGTGGTCCGCTTCTACATCGGCCCGGTGACGGCGGACCAGTTGCGGGCCGACCTGGCAGGGCTGGGGGTCCGGTAGAGTTTGCCACGAATTTCACGAATTGACACGAATTTTTTCATTCGTAACTACCTACCGGCGAGCCGTTCTATAAAAACCACGAAGGACACGAAGGCTCCAAAAAGGGCACAAAGGATTTTATTACCCCTTTGTGTCCTTTGTGCGCACTTTGTGCCTTGTGGTAGGTGATTACTAATTCGTGCAAATTCGTGCAATTCGTGGCAACTTCCAATGAGGTGTCGGATGAGTCCTGGTTCCCTGTTGATCGGATTGGCGCTGGCCCTGGTTGTCGGGGTATGGCTGGCCCGGCCCTTCCGCCGCGCCGCCGACCCCGATCGGGCGATAGAGTACTGGGTTGCCCGGACCCGCGCGGCGGGTGGTGGGCCCCCCGGCGCAGCGGAGTGGCGTCCGGCGGACGAGGTGAACTTCTGCCCCCGCTGTGGGCGGCGCGTGGGGCCCGAGGACCGCTTCTGTGCCCGCTGCGGCGCGCCACTCCCGCGACCGTAGCGCGGGGTCACCGCAGAGATTTTACCACAAAGGTCACAAAGGACTCACGAAGGACGCAACGGGAGGAAAAAACTTCGTGTCCTTCGTGTAACCTTCGTGCCCTTCGTGGTTTTTACAGGCTACACCCATTTTCCCAGAGAGTACAGATTATGAAGAGATTCATCGCCTTGCTTTTGCTCCTTCCCTTCCTGATTGCCTGGGTCCCTGCGCCTCAGGGAGGCAACACGACGGAGGACCCGTCGCAGATTGTCGTCACCCAACTCCACCTCTTCCTGCAGCGAGCGGAGGACCGCCTGGTGGTCCGCGAGTTCTATCTGGTCAGCAACACCGGCGATCAGACCTACATCGGCCGGGAGGACCCGCAGACGGGCCGACGGCTCACGCTGGCCTTCACCTTCCCGCCCGATGCCGCCGACCTGACCGTCGTGGAACCTCAGGGGGAGCGCTGGGTGGCGGTGGCGGGCGGGTTCGCCGACACGGAGCCCATTCCGCCCGGCACGGCCCCGCTGGAAATCGTCTTCCAGTACACCCTCCCCTTCGCGGAGGGGATGACCGTGGAGCGGACGTTCCCGGTGCAGGTGGCCTCGCTGGCGGTTATGGTCACAGGCGGTGACCTCGTCGCAGAAGGCGACATGCTCACGTCGGGCGGAGTTATGGACACCAGTATGGGGCCCATCCAGGTCTATACCGCGGGCCCTCTGGACGCGGGCCGTCCCATCCAGTTCCGCGTGCGGACTGAACTCTCGCCGACGGCGGGGGCGACCCCATCGGCGCCGGTCCGGAACCCCACTACGGAAATCGTGGTGGGGCTGGTAGCGTTGGGGGTAGCGGTGGTGGCGGCCTGGGTCCTCTGGCGTCCGCCGGCTCCGGGCCCCGTCCCGGCGGCCATCCGCCCGCAGATAGAGGCCATCGCCGCCCTGGACGCCGACTATCAGGCCGGGCAGGTGGAGGAAGAGGAGTACCGTCGGCGGCGGGAAGCGCTGAAGCGGGAAGCACGGGAGAAAATCGGAGCGAGCACTGAAAGGCGTATTTGACGTGTGCCTTT
>JAPYWT010000344.1 GCA_028276215.1 Thermoflexus sp.
GCCCGAAGGGCCGCCCCGCCTTCGTAAATACGCTGACTGAAGTCAGCCTCTTTGGGCCTGTGGCCGAGGGTCGGCCTTCGCCGACCTCACCCCACCCCCGGCGGCTTCGCCGCCCCCTCCCCTCTCCCGCCTGGGCGGGAGAGGGGAGGGGGTTGGGGGAGGGGTGAGGGCAGGCCGACAACTGGCACGAAGTGCCCAATTAGGACGATTTCAATCAGCGTGAATCATTCCACCAGAGTCATCATGCGCCGCTTATCCTGGGACCGGATTGTCTCTATCCTGCTCATTCTGCCCTCCATCCTGGCCATCGCCGTCTTCGTCTACGGCTTCATCGCCTGGAGTGGATGGGTCTCCCTCTCCAACTGGGACGGACTGCGCCCCGACCTCTCCTGGGCCGGCTTCGCGAACTACGCCAGACTCTTCGCCAACCCGCGCTTCCAGATTGACATCCGGAATACGGTGGTCTTCACCACCTTCTTCCTGGGCGCCTGCATCTTCCTGGGTCTGGGGCTGGCCATCTTGCTGGACCAGGGGATTCGGGGGGAGAATTTCTTCCGCAGCCTGTTTCTCTTCCCGATGGCCATCTCGTTCATCGTGACCGGCGTTACCTGGCGCTGGTTGCTGGCCCCGGGCGACCCGGCGACGGGCCGTCTGACCGGTATCAACGTTCTGCTGGGGAGTTTGGGGCTCCCCCTCTCCCAGTGGTACACCGACCCTACCGTCATCCACATCCAGCCCACCAGTGCCGTGGGGCAGTTCCTCCAGCAGGTCGGGCTGGGGTTTCTGACCACCCCCAACTTCGGCATCCCTCTGGCGATGTTCTCCATCGTCATCGCCGCCACCTGGCAGATGTCCGGGTACGTGATGGCCATGTATCTGGCGGGACTGCGGGGCATCCCGGAGGAGATGCGGGAGGCGGCGCGGGTGGACGGGGCCAGCGAGTGGCAGGTCTACCAGCACATCGTCTTCCCCCTCCTGCGGCCGGTCACGCTGAGTGTCGTCATCGTCTTGGGCCACATCTCCCTCAAGATTTTTGACCTGGTGGCTGCGATGAGCAAAAAAGGGCCGGGCTTCGCCACCGACGTCCCGGCCTACTTTATGTTTGAGACCACCTTCCAGGGGGACCACTACTCCCAGGGCGCCTCCATCGCGATCTTCCTGCTGGTCACCGTCAGTTTGCTGGTCGTTCCGTACCTCATCTACAGCACCCGTCGGGAGGCGGAAGTATGAAAGCGGCACGGCGGCAGTGGTGGCTCCGACACGGCAGCCGTCTGGGCATCTACCTGGCCCTGCTGGCGGCCAGCGCGTTCTACCTCCTCCCTGTTTATGTCCTGGTGGTGACCAGCCTGAAGCCCTACGCCGAGGCGAACCTGGCCGGGATGTGGCACCTCCCCTCCGCCCCCAGTCTGGAGAGTTTCCTGCGCGCCTTTGAGCAACTGCGGCCCCACTTTCGCAACAGTTTCTACCTGACCATCCCGGCGACCCTGCTCTCGTCGCTCCTGGGTTCCATCAACGGATACGTGCTCTCCAAGTGGCGCTTCCGGGGGTCGGAGGTCCTCTTCCCCATTATGCTCTTCGGGATGTTCATCCCGTACCAGAGCATTCTCATCCCCCTGGTACAGGTCCTGCAGAAGGTCAACGCGGCGGCGGAGGTGCTGCGCATTCCCTCAGCCCTGAGGGGACTGGTACCGGGATACGGCTCCATCGCTGGCCTGGCCTTCGTCCACATCGTCTACGGCATCCCCATCACCACCCTCATCTTCCGGAACTACTACGCCACGGTTCCCAACGAACTGGTAGAGGCGGCCAAGATTGACGGCGCCAACATCTTCAAGGTCTACCGCTGGGTGCTCTTCCCCCTCTCCATGCCTGCCTTCGCCGTGGTGATGATCTGGCAGTTCACCTCCATCTGGAACGAGTTCCTCTTCGCCGTTATCCTCACTCAGAACCCGGCCATCCGCCCGGTGACGGTGGCCCTCTACAACCTGGCGGGGAGTTACATCGTGGAGTGGAACGTCCAGATGGCCGGGGCGCTCCTGGCCGCGCTGCCCACCCTGCTGGTCTACATTTTCCTGGGCCGCTTCTTCATGCGGGGGCTCCTGGCGGGCGCGCTGAAGGGCTAAAATGACGGTTCCCAACGTGCCAGGCACTTCCAGAAGTGCCTGGCACGTTCTTCGTCGGGCGGAAAATCTCATGCTGGTTCTGGAACTGCGCGCTCTCCTCCTCGGCCTGCTGCTGGCGACCGTGGGAGCGGCGCTGCTGGCCCTCTGGTTAGACCGCCGTCGCGTCCGGCGACGCGCTGCGGAGACTTTCGCCGACGCCGCGCTCTACGCCGTCCTGGAGCCCGCCCCTTTCGGCTGGATGGTCCTGGAGAGCGCGGAGCGGTACGTCTACGCTAACGAGTACGCTCGCCGTCTGCTGGACCTGCCAGCCTCCTCCGGCCCCATCCCAGCTGTAGAGTGGGGCTTCTACTTGGATGACGACCGCGCTGACATCCGCTTGGGCCGAGCACCTGAGGGCCGCTACCGTGTCCTTCGCCTCCCATCGGGAAAAGTCGCTCGCTGGTGGCTGATGTCCGGCCAGCGGTGGGATTACCTTTTCCTGCTGGACGTTACCGCCCAATACGAAGCTGAAGAGGCCCGGACCCATCTCTTCGCCGGCCTCTCCCACGAACTGCGCACCCCGGTAGGGACTATCCTCACCCACCTGGAAATCCTCCGCCTGCCCGACATCCCGGAAGAGACAAAACGCCAATCCCTCCGGCTTCTCCATGCCGAGACCCGACGGCTGGCCCGCATGGTCAACCTGATGCTGGAACTGGGTCGCCTGGAGACCAGCCCGGAGATAGAACTACGCCCTGTGGACTTGCTGGACCTGGCGGAGCGGGCCATCTCCTCCTTGGCCGCCCAGGCCGGGGAGCGGCGGATTCGCTTCTCCCTGGAGGCGGATTCTCCCCTCCCCACCGTCTGGGGAGACGCCGACCGGCTGATGCAAGTCTTCCTGAACTTGCTGGATAACGTCATCAAGCACTGCCGTCCGGGCGACAGCGCCACTGTCATCCTCCGGCGGGCTGACGGCGGTGTCCTCTGTGTTGTCCGTGATACTGGGCCAGGAATTCCTGCGGAACATCTGCCTCACCTAACACGTCGTTTCTATCGGGCAGCGAAGCAAGAGGTTGAGGGGAGCGGGCTGGGCCTGGCGCTGGTGGAGGAAATTCTCCGCCGCCACGGTAGTCGCTTGGAGATTTCCAGTCGGACCGAAGGAGAGACCGGGACATGCGTGCAGTTCATCTTGCCAACCGTGCCGCCGCGGCTATAGGGCCATTTATCCGCCGTTGGTGGTGGCTTCTGGGATTGATGCTGGCAATCCTCGCCTGTGGCCTTTTGCCTATCCCCGGCTATGTAGTAATTGTCCCGGGGAGAAATACTCCTCTGATACCAGCCCCGCTTGGCCCCCAGATGCGCCTGGACCCGCCCTTCGCCCGCCCCGGCGACGAAGTTCGCCTCTACGTCACCGATAGAACCCCCTGGACTTACGTCCTCCTTACGGTGAACGGTTCCCCCGTTCGCCCGGAGAGCTGGAAGAGCGGCTTGAACAAGCAGTGGACCTGGACCTTCCGTTTCGTTCTCCCCACCGGCCCATCGGAAATCGTCTTCTACCGCAATTGTAACACCGGGTGTGTGGAACAAGGGCGGATG
>JAPYWT010000345.1 GCA_028276215.1 Thermoflexus sp.
GTGTTCCGGCGCCGGGTCTCCTCCAGGGCCAGGCCCACGGAGTCCCTGCAGTCGTCCGTCACCCGGACCAGCACCACTTTCCAGCCCTGGTCGGCGAACTTGGCCAGGGTTCCGCCGCAGAAGGCGGTGGCGTCGTCAGCGTGGGGACTGATCACCATCGCGGTGGGCATAGTACCTCCTTTCGGACTCCACAGTGAAGGGCGCTCGGATGCAAGATTTCGGGCCGATTGAAATCGCCCTGCCTGGGCACTGCGTGCCGGATGTCGGCCTCCGCCGACACCCCACCGCTTTTCAGATTCCACAGTGAAGGGCGCTCGGATGCAAAACCTTGAGCGGCTCGCCGTGTTCAAAATTCATCCCCGCCGCGACCTGGCGCGATTTGAATTCCAGTGCCAGGAGCAGTTCCTCCATACCGGCGGGGGTGAATTGCGCCCGGTAACACCTCACGGCGGCGAGTTTCGTCTCCCAGACATCCGAGACGTCCACGATGACGTTGGGCTCCCGGGTGTAGTAGAAGGCCACCCCGACCAGGGAATGGCCGGGATACGCCGCGTCCACCGCCGGGTCCGAGGAAGGGATACGGGTCAGCCCGTAGAACAGTGCCGCCTCCGCGACGGCCAGGCCCGTCTGAATGTGGTCGCGGTGGGCCTCGTAGGTCAGCCAGGGGTCAGGGGCGAAGACGAAGTCGGGCCGGAGCAGGCGGATGTATTTCAGCACGTCGCGGCGCAGGGCGTAGTAATTGTACTCCCCCGCGTCGGGGTAGCCCAGCCAGTGGTGCTCCCGGACGCCGATGATTGGCCCCGCCTCGGCCTGATCCCGCCTCAGAGCCTCCGTGGCGGCCTCCGGGGAAAGGGACGGGTCCACAATCCCCATCAGGTCGTCCGTGACGGTGAGATAAAAGAGTTCCGCACCGTTGCGCGCCAGCCGTGCCAGCGTCCCACCGGCGCCGATGTCGTTGTCGTCGTAATGGGGCTGGACGCACAGGACGCGCCGGGCGGAGAAGACGTCGGGTGTGGGCAGAATCGTTTCTATGGTCATCGGACTTTCACCACCTCCCCCGTCTGGCTGGATTGATACGCGGCGTCCACGACCTTCATATTGAGCAGGCCCTCCGCGCCGCCGGGAACGGGCCGACGCCCCTGCCGGATGCAGTCCACAAAGTAGGCCATCTGGTCGTCGTACATGCTCTGCGGACAGTGCGGGTCCCGCACCGGCGGGAAGCCTGAGGGCACTTCCTGGCCCCCCACCACCAATCGGGTGGGGAAGACCTGCCCGAACCCCGCCGTGCCGTAGAGTTGCGTCGCCGCCTCAGGGCCGTCGGCGTAGGGCTGCCACCAGCCCGACTCTATCACCGAGACCGCGCCGTTATCCCAGTGGACGACGATCACGCCCGTGTCGTCCACGTCATAGTCGCCGTAGTAAGTGCCGACCCGGGCGTAGACACTCACCGGCAACGGGTCGCCCAACAGGAAACGGGCGGTATCCAGGGCGTGAATGCCCATATCCGCCAGCGCTCCGCCCCCGGCGAACTGCTTCTGGGTGAACCAGCCTGCCGGCCCCCAGTTGACGTGCACGCCGTACCCTTTGGTGCGGACAATGCGGCCCAGGCGTCCGGCCTCCACCTGCCCGCGCAGCCAGCGGACCTCGGGGTCAAAGCGCCAGCAGTGGGCCACCATCAGCAGCGCCCCCGACTTCTGGCTGGCGGCGACCATCGCCTCGGCCTCCGCCGCGTCCATCGCCATGGGCTTCTCCACCATAACGTGCACCCCGGCCTCCAGCGCGGCAATCGTCTGCGGCGCGTGCAGGTAGTTGGGGGTGCAGACCACCAGGGCGTCCACCCCGCCGTCGGCCAGCAGGTCGGCGACGTCCAGATACTGGCGGGGGATGCCGAACCCGGCGGCGAAGGCGGCCATGGACTCCCGGCGGTGGTTGACCACTGCCGCCAGTTCCACGTCCGGGAGTTTTTGGGCCGCCAGGGCGTGGATGCGGGCGATGTAGCCCGTACCGGTAAAACCGATTCGCAGGGTCATCTCGCTCCTCCTTTCATTGTTCAGCATCCAGGACGTGGGCAATGCCGAAGGGCAGACGGTGCCGGGCGGCATAGTCGGGCAGGCGCCTCAGCGTCCGCTCCACGACCTCCTGGGGAATGGCATCCAGCGGCACATGGCAGGCCCGAAGGGCCCGCTCCAGCGGGGCCGTCTCCTGCCCCTGGGCCCGGGCCATCAGCAAGATGCCCGGCCCGACCAGTTCGGCATGGGACCGTCCCGGCCCCACTTCCTCCTCCACGGCGTAGGCGAAGTAGTGCTCGCTCCCCTCCTCCGGGCGGGAATGGCCCACCAGGTTGCAGAGCAGCACCTCCAGCGCCAGGCACTGGACCAGGGAGAGCAGGCCGTCGGGGTCCCCGGCACCGGCCGCTTCGGCGCAGTCCAGGGCTCCCTGAAGAATCCCCCGCGCGACGGCCGCAACCCACTCCGCGTAGGCCATCCCGGGCGGGTTCTGGCCCCGCTCCTCGGCGAAGCGCCAGTCCCACAACGCGGTGGCAATGGAGAGCACATCGCAGATACCGGCAGCCCGAAGGGACGGCGGGGCCGTTGCGATCACGTCCAGGTCCACCAGCAGCAGGTCAGGGGGCCGGGTCTCTATGTAGCGCACACAACCCTCTTCCCGGACACCGGAGGCCCAGGTGAAGAAGGCATCCACCGAGAGGGCCGTCGGGATACAGACAAGAGGCAGGTTGCGTTGGGCGGCCAGGAACTTGGCGGCGTCGGCAGCCAGCCCCCCGCCCACAGCGTAGACCACCTCGCCCTGCAGACCTGCCAGCATCTCCTGCCAGTGGGACAAAGTGGCCTGGCGGGGGGAGCCCCGCCAGGCCATTTGCAAACGGAGATCCTCCCGCACCGCCGCCCACGCCGGGCCGCTGGTCACCAGCGCCACCGGTCGGCGCTCATCCCACTCATCCAGGGGCAGGAAACGGATGTCGGGCAGGCCGTAGACCTTCACGGGCAAAGAGAGAGCGTTCATTCACTCTGCACTCCCCGCAGCAATGGCCGGATGACCTGGTCCACCACAGGATGTGGACGGCAGTTCCTGAAAGCGAACGACTCCAGTATACGGTCAATCTCACTTTCTGACAACTCGCGGAAGAACCGGGCGTAGACTGGCTGGAGGGTAGAGGAGATGCAGGCAAAGGCGACAAACCTCATCTCATTCATCAATCCTGTCATTCCTCGGCCCGCGCCACGCGCACCCGCGCGCCGTCTCTCGCGCCGCGAAGACATGTGCTTTTGTGGCTTTTCACTCTGGAAGGCTACGGCGTCGGCGTGCGCGGGACGTAGTAACGGATACGGAAGGACGCCTCTGCCTGCAACTGGTCCTCAATGTACAGCGAGACGGTGTATTCGCCCCCGAAGAGCACGGTCCCATCGGGATTGAAGTACACCACCCAGGCTCTACCCGCTCCCTCCCGGTCCCAGAGGCCAGCCTGGCGGGCAATCTCCCGCCCGTTGCGGGTCCAGACCGCTGACCAGGGCAGATTCGGTCGCATTCCGGCGTAGTCAAAGATAGCGTATACGGCCCGGGTGTTCCAGTCAAACTCATTACCGACCAGAACCGGTTCGCCCGTGGGGAGCACGCCCAGGGCGACGGTCAGGGCACTGAAGGTCGGAGATGCGGAGGGCGTGGGGGACGAGGG
>JAPYWT010000346.1 GCA_028276215.1 Thermoflexus sp.
ATTACCAATCTTTATGCTATGGGGGGTTGAGGCGGGCGGCTTCGCTGCCCGCCTCAAACCCCCATATCTCTGGCAACTGCCAGTTTTTCCCTTCTAAACCATTTTATGGTACAATAGCCGGGAAGTCCTTTCAGACTAACACGAATTGACTATCTCCAATCTCCGAAAAGGCGATAGATAGACATGGACGCATCATTTCCAACGGATTCCCCTATCCTGGACCGATTACGGAGCCAACTGGGAGACCTGATGGCGGTGGAGCGGGTGGAGGTCCAGCCAGGGGCCGAATCGGCTTTCGCTTTCTACGGCCGCCTGTATGACGACCCGGACCGGGCCTTTGAGCGCATTTCGGAACGGTTCGCCGCGCTGGGCTATACGGCCCTCCTCACCAGAGAAAAGGACCTCTATCGGGTCATCGCCGTCCGGGGGGTGGTACGGGCTCAGGCCCCGCGCCCCTGGGTGAACCTGGTTCTGTTCCTGGCGACCCTGCTGACGGTCATGCTGGCGGGTGCTGCCCCTCAGCCCGGCGGAACGCTCCTGAGCGCGCTGCTCTCCGGGTTGCCCTTCGCCGTCGCCCTGATGACCATTCTCCTGGCCCACGAACTGGCCCACTACTTCGTCGCCCGCCGGTATGGCTCGCCAGTGAGTCTTCCCTATTTCGTTCCCATGCCGCTCAGCATTCTGGGGACGATGGGCGCGGTCATCTTCCAGCGGGCTCCCATGCGCGACCGCAAGGCCCTCTTTGACATTGGCATCGCCGGACCGCTGGCCGGGTTCATCGTCGCCGTCCCCCTGCTCTTTCTGGGACTGCTCTTCACCCGTGTGGGGCGGCCGTCGGACTTCCTTCCGCCCCAGGAGCAGGCGGCCGTCGTCTATCAGGAAGGGAACTCGCTGCTGTACCTGGCGGCCAAATATCTGGTCTTCGGGCGCATCCTGCCGGACCGGGCGACCGGGGAGGACGTCTGGCTCTCCCTGCCGGTCAGTCCGGGCGGCCCGGTCGCTTTCGCCGCCTGGGCCGGGTTGCTGGTGACGGCCCTCAACCTGCTCCCCATCGGCCAACTGGACGGGGGGCATGTGGCCTATGCCCTGCTGGGCCGTCGGGCCTGGAAACTGGCCTACCTGATCATCGGCCTGCTGGTCGCTCTGGGGATGTACCTCTGGGTGATGGGAAATCCAGCCTGGCCAACCTGGGTCATCTGGGCCATGCTGGGCCTTCTCTTTGGTCCTCGCCATCCCCCGCCCCTGAACGATGCCTCCCGGTTGGGGCCGGGACGCACCATCCTGGGAATCCTGTTGATCATCATATGGGTGGTGACGTTTGTGCCCGTCCCACTGATGGCGGTACCCGTGCGATAGTCATCCCGCGTGATGCGCAGAACGGTCGTCGGCTTTCTCATCGGAACTCTCACGGGCCTGCTGATCAGCCTTACGGCCTATTATGACCTCCTCCCCAACTGGGCCGCGAAGGTTGGCGACCTGTTTCACATCCCCGGAGGGACACGGTCGCCAGTGGCCATCATCGCAGTGGATGCGGAAGCCATCCAGCAGTACGGACGACCCGATGAATGGTCTCCCGAGCAATACGCAACCCTGTTTCAACGGGCCTATGAGGCCGGGGCGCGGGTGGTGGCGCTGGATTTCCCCCTCTCGCCATCTGTTGAGGAAGCATTGCCTGCGGCTTTGCCGAACGGGTTGATTGTCTGGCCAGCCATCGGCGTCGGGACGCCGTCCTTTCAGGATGGCCGGGTTACGTTCCCGTACCTGCTTCGTCCCACCTCTGCGGCCAGGATGATCGGGCACATCAACCTGCTCCCCGATCCCGATGGGGTCCTGCGTCGGGTCCCACTCTGGGTACAGTCCGATACGGAGACAGTGCCCGCGCTGGCCTGGCGGGCGGCTGCTCTCTACCTCCGGGCCGCCATTCCCCCACCGACAGGTTCCTCTTTCCGGTGGGCCGGTTTCACCCTGACCCCGGACAGGGCGGGCCAGGTTCAGATTCACTATCCGGCGCGTCCGGGCTCCATACCGGCATATCCTCTGCGGGCTTTTCTGGAAGGGGACCTGCTGCCCGAGGCGCTATCAGGACGGATTCTCTTCGTGGGAATGACGGAGGGAGATGGAGCGGAAATGTACCGGACCCCGGTGGGGGAAATGGCCGGGGTGGAAGTTCAGGCTCAGGCAGCGACCGCGCTCCTGGTGGGCGATGTGATAGCACCTGTTCCCCTCCACTTGACAGTCCTGATGATCCTGGCCGCCTCTCTCTCCTCCGGCTGGGCCGTCGCCCGAATTCGTCCGCTGTTTCTTCTGGCCATCGTCCTGTTGGCCATTATCGGCGGAGTTCTGGTGTTGACCGTAGTCGGTATCAGCCAGGGGCAGGGGTTAGACCCTTTCTTGCCGCTGGCAGGGATACTGATCACCGCCGGGATAACGGGCCTCTGGCGCTCCCACTATGACCGACGGCGGCGGTCCCGATTGTCCCTTCTGCTTCAGGGACGAGCCTCCCCCCGGCTCATCGCCCGCCTGATAGAGACCCCGGATGGGGAGAAGTTGCTCAATACGGATGTGCGGTTCGTCGTTGCCCTCTTCGCCGATGTCCGGGGGTTTGTCCGACTGACGGAAGGACAGGACCCCCGAATGGTGCGGGAGGCGGCCAGTCATCACCTTGCCTGCTTTACAGACGCCGTTGTGGAAGCCGGTGGGATTGTGACCAAGTACGTAGGGGATATGGTGGCCGCAATTTTCAACGCTCCCCTGCCGATGGACCAGCCAGTGGACCAGGCCTTGCGGGCGGCTCAGGATGGGCTAAAACGTCTGGAGAAACTTTGGAAGGAAAAACCCAATATGATGCGCATGCCGATGGGGGTGGGAATCCATGCCGGGGCCGCTGTGGTGGGGTTGATGGGGTCATCCCAGCACCCGGAGTACGATGCCATCGGCGATACGGTCAACATTGCGGCCCGTCTCAGCACGTATGCCCCGGCTGGCGAAATATACGTCACCGAAGCGGTTGTCGCCTCAGCGGGAAAGGAGTGGTCTTTTGAGCCCCTGGGGGTTGTCCAGGTGCGGGGGCGATATGAGCCGGTGCTGGCGTACCGTTTGAGGATGCAGGGATGAACCCATTGCGTATCCTGCTGGTGGATGACCACATCCTGTTCCGTAAGGGGCTGGCCCGCCTGCTGGATGCTCAACCGGACTTCCAGGTGGTCGGCGAGGCGTCGGACGGAGCCGAGGGGGTGGAGAAAGCCCGCTCCCTGCGCCCCGACGTGGTCCTGATGGACCTGCGGATGCCGGTCTGCGACGGCCTGGAGGCGACCCGGCAGATCAAGCGGGAACTGCCCGGCGTCCGGGTGGTGGTCCTCACCGTCTCGGAGGACGACCAGGACTTCCTGGCGGCCATCCGTTGCGGCGCCGACGGCTATCTGGTGAAGAGCATGCGGCCGGAGGCGCTGTTCCAGGAACTGCGGGGGCTGGCCCAGGGGGAAGTCCCCCTCTCCCGGACGATGACGGGGAAATTGCTCCGCCAGGTGGCCCGCGCTGCCCCGGCCCCTCTGCCGACGACCCAGCCGGATTCCCTCTCCGAGCGGGAGCGCCAGGTGCTGGTGCTGCTGGCGGAGGGGCTTTCCAACGAGGAGATTGCCGAGGAACTGGGGATCGCCGAGAACACGGTGCGCAACCACGTGCGCA
>JAPYWT010000348.1 GCA_028276215.1 Thermoflexus sp.
AGAAAGCCCGGAGGGACTGCCGATGAAAGCGATGGTACTTCACTCACCCCGCCCTGCAGAAGAAGGTCCGCTGGAAATGAGGGACCTTCCCTTGCCTGAACCCGGCGCGGAGGAGATTCGCCTGCGCGTCCGGGCCTGCGGCGTCTGCCACACCGACCTGCACACGGTAGAGGGGGACCTTCCGCTGCCCAAACTTCCACTGGTGCCCGGCCATCAGGTGGTGGGGATTGTAGACGCGGTCGGCGAAGGAGTCCGCCGGTTCACCATCGGGCAGCGCGTGGGCGTGCCCTGGCTATACCGGACCTGCGGCACCTGCGAGTTCTGTCAGCGAGGAATGGAAAACCTCTGCCGCCAGGCCCGCTTCACCGGCCTCCATGCCGACGGCGGCTATGCCGAGGCGATGGTCGTCCATCAGGACTTCGCTTACCCAATCCCCGAAATATTCTCTGACGAGAGCGCGGCCCCTCTGCTCTGTGCGGGCATCATTGGCTACCGCGCCCTGCGGTTGAGCGGAGTTCGGCCCGGAGAACGCCTGGGGATGTGGGGGTTCGGCGCATCAGCCCACATCACTCTGCAAATTGCCCGGCATTGGGGATGCGAGGTCTACGTCTTCACCCGAGGGGAAAAGCACCGACAACTGGCAAAGGAACTGGGCGCTGCCTGGGCAGGAAGCGCCAAAGATGAGCCCCCCGCCCCGGTTCATGGAGGGATTATCTTCGCCCCGGCGGGAGAACTGGTCCCTGAAGCGCTGCGGGTACTGGAACGGGGTGGGACCCTGGCCCTGGCGGGGGTCACCATGACCCCCATCCCGGAACTGGATTATGACCGTCTCCTGTACTGGGAGCGGGTTGTGCGAAGTGTCGCGAATTTCACCCGACAGGATGCAGCGGAATTCCTCCAGTTAGCCGCCGAAGTCCCCGTCCGGACAACCGTGCAGACTTTCCCGCTGGAAGCCGCCAATGAAGCGCTCCTGGCCCTGAAGGAAGGCCGAATCAACGGGGCAGGAGTGCTGGTCTTATAAGGCGGGTGTTGCAGCGGCGGCCAGAGGCCGCCGCTGCAACACCTCTCGTGTCCTATTCGTGTCCATTCGTGTCATTCGTGGCCCAGAACGCCTCCCGATAGGCCGCGAACTGGCCCCTCAGAATGGACTCCCGAATCTCACGGGCCATCGTGAGCATCAGGTGAAGATTGTGAAGCGTGAGCAGGTGCGCGCCGAGAATCTCATTGGCCAGAATCAGGTGGCGGAGGTAGGCCCGGCTGAAGTGCGTACAGGTGTAGCAGGTGCAGTCGGGGAGCAGAGGGCCCGGGTCATCGGCATAGCAGGCGTTGCGCAGATTCAAGCGCCCGTGACGGGTCAGCGCGCCGCCGTTGCGGGCCATCCGGGTGGGGAGAACGCAGTCAAACATGTCCACCCCGCGCGCCACGCCCTCCACCAGGTCCTCCGGTGTGCCCACCCCCATCAGATAGCGGGGACGGTCGGGGGGCAGGAGGCCGTCCAGCAGGTCCAGCACCGCGCAGGTCTGCTCTTTGGGCTCGCCGACGCTCAGCCCCCCGATGGCGTAGCCGTCAAACCCCAGGCCGGTGATGAAGCGGGCCGACTGCTCCCGCAGGTCCGGGAAGACCCCACCCTGGACGATGCCGAAGAGGGCCTGGTCGGCGCGCTGGTGGGCCTCCCGGCACCGCCGGGCCCAGGCGTGAGTCCGCTCCAGCGCGCGGATATTGTACTCGTAGTCCGTCGGCGGCGCGCACTCGTCCAGACAGGTGATGATGTCCGCCCCCAGGTTCTCCTGGATGGCGATCACTTTCTCCGGCGTGAAGCGGTGCTCGGAGCCGTCTATGTGGGAGCGGAAGGTGACCCCGTCGGCGTCTACCTGGCGCCGCGCGGCCAGGCTGAAGACCTGATACCCGCCCGAATCGGTGAGAATGGGGCCGTCCCAGGCCATAAACCGGTGCAGTCCACCCAGGCGGGCGATGCGCTCATCCCCGGGGCGCAGGTAGAGGTGGTACGTGTTGGCCAGAATCATCGTCGCCCCCAGGTCCTTCAGGTCGCGCGGGGAGACGGCCTTGACCGTCCCCTGGGTGCCCACCGGCATGAAGACCGGCGTCGGGACGTCGCCGTGGGGGGTATGCAGGATGCCCGCGCGGGCACGGCCGTCGGTGGCGAACAGGTCAAACTGGAAGGGGGTCATCGGTCCAGCATCACCAGCACGCCGAATCGTCCGGTCCGCCCGCCCTCGGCCCGGTGGGAGAACCACTCATCGGTGTGGCAGGCGGTGCAGATGCCCGACATCTCTATCTGGCGGACGCCCTGGGCCTCCAGTTCGGCCCGCACGACGCCGGGCAGGTCCAGGTAGAGGCCGTCGGCCCGGTGGTGGACCAGGTCGGGACGCAGGCTGAAAGCCTGCGCTACACTTGCCACCACCTCCGGCCCCACCTGGTAGCAGCAGGGGCCGATGGCCGGCCCGATGCCGGCCCAGAGGTCCTCCGGACGGCTGCCGATATGGCGGACGAACGCCTCCACGGCGGCCCGGACGACGCCGCCCGCCACCCCGCGCCATCCGGCGTGCGCCAGTCCGACGGCGCGATGGACCGGGTCCCAGAGCAGGAGCGGGACGCAGTCGGCGAAGCGGAAGAGCAGCATCAGGCCGGGGGAGGTGGTCAGCAGGCCGTCGGTGCCGTTCTGGACGGTGCCGCCGTGCTCCCGCCCGACGAACCGGATGTGGGCACTGTGGACCTGATACGGGCTGACCACCTGTCCCCGGTCCACGCCGAAGAGGGCGAAGACCCGACGGTGGTTCTCCTGGACCGCGTTCAGGTCGTCGCCGACGGTATGGCCCAGGTTGAGGGTAGCGAAGGGCCCCTGGCTCACCCCGCCCAGGCGGGTGAGGATGGCGTGGGTGAGACCGGCGCCGTCCAGTCCCTCAAACTGATAGAAGACGATACCGTTGGCCGATTCCCGACGCATTGGTAGCACAAGAGATCAACCCAATGGCTGATGGGAAAGAATGTAGCGCAGGCCGCCAGGCCTGTATTTCAGGCTAAAGCCTGCGCTACGAAGAAGTCAGTGCCATCAGGCGGTTCGCCTGTACCGGCCGGACGGCCAGCGCTACAGAGTTTCGGGCAGGTTTGCGTGGATTCCGTTAATCCCGTTTGGCGGCGGCCAGGATGGCCCCTCCGGCGGCCCCCATAGCGACGGCCCAGAGGATGCCGCAGATGCCGCCGACGCAACTGAGGGCGGCCATCCCGCCAGAGGTGTAAAGGCTGCTCAGCCCCATTTCCTCCAGCGCCCGCAGCGTTTCCGGTGGCAACTGGCTCAGCATCTGCTGATAAGCACCAGCGGCACCCATAATGAGAGCCAGAATCGTAGAGACCACGCCATCTATCACTCCGGCGATGATGCCTGCCAGAGCCCCTTCCTTTGCTCCCTCTCCGGCCATTCGGGGCGGCGTCAGCCAGTAGGCCGCCAGCGCGCCCGTCCCCGGGTAGGCCAGCAGGAGGGGGATGCAGAGACAGCAACTGATGATGGTGCTGACCCCTGAGGGGAGCAGGGTTCCCAGGTTCGTGAGGATGGTCAGGAGAGCGAGCACTCCACCCCCGATCAATCCGGCCTTCAGCCACGGTCGCATGATGCACCTCCTTCCAATGTAATCAGCAATCTGTAATCAGCAATCCGCAATCT
>JAPYWT010000347.1 GCA_028276215.1 Thermoflexus sp.
ATACCGCCTCTGGCTGGAACTGACCGCCACCGGCGAGGCCCCGGTCACGCTGGAGACGGCGGACGTCCTGACCGGCCCCGCCCCGGACCTGGGCGCGCCGCTGCCGACCTGGCGCGTCTACCAGAACGGCTGGCAGTCGTGGAGCCCTACCTTTGCCCGCCACCTGAGCGACAGCATCTACGCCGACCCCGGCACGCCGGAGTACCGGGCCGCCCACCAGCCCCACTGGGAGCCCGATTATGACGGCCTCATCTCCTCCGAGTGGGTCACCGTCCTCTTCGCCCCGCCCGCCCGGGCCCTCCTCCTGGGCTTCGTGACCGCGAAGGACCAACTGGCGGAGATTCGCCTCCGCTCCGACGGCTCCGAACTGACCGCGCGCTGCCATCTGGACTCCGCCCTCCTCTCCCCCGGCGCCTCCCTGCGCACGGAGATTCTCCACCTGGAGGCCGGCCCCGACCCCCTGCGCCTGCTGGAAACCTGGGCCAAGATGCCTCACCCCTCCCCCGCCGCCTCCGGCGGCACCCCCTCCCCTCTCCCACTTTGTGGGAGAGGGGAGGAGGCTGGGGGGTGGGGTGAGGGCCACTGCCTCCCTCACCCCCTACGTCTGGACCGAACCGGTCCGGCCCGTCAGCAATCCCCCCGCCGACCTGGTCGGGCGACTGAACGATGAGGTGCGCCGCATCGTGGATGCCAACGGCCATCTCCTGCCCTACTTCCTGGAGCGGGGCTTCACCACCCAGATGCTCTTTCCCGGCGATTCTCTCTACCCGGCAGATGGTCTGGCCGCCTGCCGTCCCGGCAATATCTACTGGTTTGACCCCGGCGGACTGGTCTACACCCTGAGCATCGCCTACCCCTACCTCTCGTCCGACCTGCAGAGCCGCGTGCGCGCCTACCTGAGCGCTGAGATGGCCCGCTACCCGCCCCTGGAACCCCTGCCATGGCCTCCGGAATGGCTGACGAACGGGGTGCCGCGGGAGAGTTACCCCGTCACCTTCCGCCCCAATTGCTGGCCGCCGCCGGACCCACCCCTCTCCACCCTCTACGCCCTCTGGGCCTACGCCCGCTACACCGGCGACTGGGCCTACGTCCAGAACCACTGGTCGCAGATAGACGCGCTCTTTGACCGCAAGAAGGGGAGCATAGACTCCTACGCTGCCATCAGTGGGGCCATCGGCTATGCCCGTATCGCCCGGCAACTGGGCCGCACCGCCGACGCCGCCGAAGGGGAGCAGGTCGCTGTCCAGGCGATGACGCGCGGCCTGAACTTTGGAGAGTTCCTGACCACCGCCAACGCCCGTTACCCCGACCCCCGGGACCAGCAGACGGGCTGGCGCGCGCCCGTCTTCTTCGGCCTGGTCCCCGAAGTGGGCCGCTACATCTCCGACACCAACCGGATCACCGCCACGGCCTACCTCAACGACCTTACCGACAGCGACGGCGTCTTCCTGTGGTACATCACCCGCCTGGGGCTCCAGGCCGAAATCGGGGAGTCCAGTTTCCACGGGCCGGACCTGGCCTGGTCGGTCTTTCTGGCGAAGGCATATGTGGAGGGGGCCGGGCGGTCCACCCTGCGCCGGTATCTGGACCGCCCGTGGGGGCTGGGGGACCTCTACTACCTCCAGAAACTGATCGCCACCATAGAGGCAACTGGTGCTGAAGACACAACCCCGCCGGTCATCACCAACGTCCAGGTTTTGGCCGTCACCTTCTACAGCGCCACCGTCGCCTGGAAGACGGACGAACCGGCCACCAGCGAGGTGGAGTATGGACTGACCACGTCCTACTCATCCCGTGTCACCCAGGGCGGCGCGGTCACCGAACATTGGATGACGGTCACCGGCCTGCGGCCCGACACCTTGTACCACTTCCGGGTCTGCTCCACCAGCGCGGGCGGGCGCAGTTGTTCGGGAGACGGGACCTTCACAACTGAACACGGCTACCTGCTGTTTCTGCCGGTGATTCTGAGAAAGTAAGGATGCAAGATGCAGGATGCAAGATGCAGGATGCAGGATGCTTGAGGGGAAAAACCATGACTTCACTGCAAAAACTCACCGCAGAGACGCCGAGAGCGCAGAGTTCTACATCAGTATGATCTCTGCGTACTCTGCGTCTCGGCGGTGAAATGACCTTTTTGCAGGAGACTCAACCATGCAAATGATGCCAATGTGCAGGAAATTTTGTGCTCTTGTGGCAACGCTGTTGTTGCTGGGGAGCACACCCATGCCCGGTGATCCCCCTCCGGGCACCTGGGTCACCGCGACCACGACCCGTCGGGTCAACGTCTGGCCATCGGCGGGCAGCCAGGTGGACGACAACACCGCGTCCATCTTCTGGTTCGGGCATGAAACTGGCCACAATCTCTACAACTACGTGGACGTGCGCGTGGGGTATACGGGCCAGTACCTGCGCATCTTTGTGACGGTGGTGGATTACAACCTCTGGCAGATGCCCTCGGAGGATAAAGACCCCCGCCTCTACGATGCCGTCGCCATCTATCTGGACACTGCCGGAGACCGCGCGACGGTCCCCCAACCGGACGATTATTTCTTCCTCAATGGCTGGCGTCACTCCTGGCCAGGGGAGAATAAAGCGGCCTATCATCGGGACGGTCGGGGAGCAGGGAACAGTTGGAACGAGAACTGGTCGGGGACATGGACGGAGAGCGTAGGAGCGAACTGGTATAACACTGGCCCCAATAACAACGGAAACTGTCCGACGACCCGTTCGGATTGTGATGCTGGCTGGGCAACCGCCATCACCATCCCCTTTTCCACGCTGGGCCTCTCCGGCCCGCCCGCGCCCGGCACCGTCTGGGGGTTGGGGCTGTACCTCTACGACCGGGATGCTCCTGAACCGGCGGGGCTGGTGACTCCGCCGATGACCTGGCCGGAGACGTTCTCGGCCAACAACCCCAGTACTTGGGGCGAACTTGCCTTTGATCCACCCCGCTATACCCCCCGGCCCGCCGTCCCCACCGGCACAACGGTTGTGCGGCGCGACCTGGGCGGCCAGGTCGCCGATGCCTACGTGGGCGGCGGCGGCAACTGCGACGGCGGCTACCTGGGCGGCGGCGACGTCAACCACGGCGATGAGGGCCTCTTCGTCGCCAGCCAGTCCCTGATCGGCGACTTTCCCTGCTGGAGCAGGTCCTACCTGCGGTTCGGGCTGGACGGCATCCCGCCGGGCAAAGTCATCATCTCGGCCACCCTGACCCTGCACCTCTGGGGCAACGCGGGCCCCATCCCCTCCCAGTCCCCGCCGTCCTACACCCACCTCTTCACCATCGCCGAGGACTGGGACGAGCACACCATCGTCTGGAACAACGCGCCAATGGCCAAAGAGAACCTGACCGCCACCTGGGTCTACCCGCGCACGGACAACGGCCCCGATTTTCCCGGCATCCCCTATACCTGGGACGCGACGCAGGCGGTGGCCGAGGCATACGCGGCGGGCCGGCCGCTGAACATCGCCCTCTACACATCGGACACGAACTTTGACAGCAGCAAGTATTACGTCTCTTCTGACGCCAGCAGTGACTGGCGACCAGAAGGGAAACCCACGCTGACCGTGGTATGGGGAGACCCTGCGCCCGGGGCGGAGAAGCGGGTCAGCCGGCCCACTGCCCGCACCGGGGATGCGCTCACCTATACTTTGCGGCTTTTGGGAGCCGGCACCA
>JAPYWT010000349.1 GCA_028276215.1 Thermoflexus sp.
GAGGGGAGGGGGTCGGGGGGAGGGGTGAGGGCCGGCTGATTTCCAATCGGCGCTGTGGAAACTGGCTACCTGACCGTTTGAAATCAGGACACGGATACACACGGGTTTCACGGATTGGCACGGATGAAAATCCGTACTGTCCGTGCCCATCCGTGTCCCATTGAAGGGGAGGCAAGGGTAAAACAGTATTTATATAGGTGAGTCTCCTGCAAAAAGGTCATTTCACCGCCGAGACGCAGAGTACGCAGAGATTATGCTAATGTAGAACTCTGCGCTCTCGGCGTCTCTGCGGTGAGTTTTTGCAGGGAAGTCATTCTTCGTGCCCTTTGTGCGGCCTTCGTGTCCTTCGTGGTTTTTATGAAACGGTTCTTGGGTAGGTAGTCACATGAAATCTGCAAAATCCGGGAGCACCTTCAATCCGGAGAAACAGCGCCTCCGCCAGGAGTTCTGCCAGTGGCGGGAATGTCTCCCTGCCGGGGATGTGGAGGCCGCGTCCGAGGCCATCTGTCGTCATCTGGCCGCATGGCCGGTGATGCGGGCCGCACGGGTCGTCATGGCCTACCTGGCGTTCCGCAACGAACCGTCGCTGGAGCCGCTCTTCGCCGCGCTCCCCCACATTCAATGGACCGTGCCGCGCATAGAAGGGCGGAGGCTGGTGATCCACCCCTATGACCCGAACCGGCTGACCCGGCACCCCTTCGGGATGCTGGAGCCGGCGGCGGACCTGCCGGTCATTGATCCGGCCCTCCTGGAGATTGTGCTGGTGCCCGGAGTGGCTTTTGACCGGCGCGGGGGACGGCTGGGCTTCGGGGGAGGCTTCTATGACCGCTTCCTCCCCACCACCCCGGCCCTGCGCGTGGGGGTGACGTACGATTCCTGCCTGCTGGATGAGTTGCCCTGCACCGGGGCCGACCAGCGCATGGATTGGGTGGTCACGCCGACAGGCCTCCTGGAGGTCCGGCGAGGAGAGGACAGGGGATAGCGCCTCCCCTCGTGATTCGCTGGCCGTTTTCCCAAATGGTGGTAAAATGCCCGTACAAAGCACAACCCTTCCCCATCCCTTCCTGAAAGGAGACCTATGGAACAGCCGTACGGTTCTTACACGCCCCCGCCGTCCTACGGGTACCCGCCCCCGGCCCCTCCGACGAACGGCCTGGCCATCGCGTCGCTGGTGCTCAGTCTGCTGGGACTGATCGGCGTCCTGCCCCTGTTGGGCACCGTCCTGGGCCTCATCTTCGGCTATTCGGCCCGCAACCAGATTGCCCAGAGCCGGGGCACGCAGGGCGGTGAGGGGCTGGCAAAGGCCGGCATCATCATGGGCTGGGTGACGCTCGGCATCTGGGCCCTGGGCATCTGCGCGATCATCATCTTTGGCGTGGCCGTACCCGGAGGCCTGGCCAGTTGCGCCCTCTGCGCTGATCTGGAGTCCCTCCTGCAGGGGTACTGAGGCCGTTTTCCCCTCCAATCGCAACCACCTGCCCGAATCCGTTTGCAGATAGCGCAGCGCAGGCTGTCCGCCTGCATACAGGCCTGGCGGCCCGCGCTCCACAGCGGAAAGGAGACCTATGGAAGAACAGCCGGAAATCTCTGTCACCGAACAGCACGCATATACCATAGAGGCCGAAGGGCCCGGAGAGAAGAAATCCCGCACGGGCCTGATCATCGGTATCGTTGTGGGGGTGGTAGTGCTCCTCCTCCTCTGCTGTTGCTGCACAGTCACCGCGTTCGTCATTGCCAACTGGAACAGTATTTCCCAGATGATCAGGGGAGCGGTCCCCTGAGCCGGACATACTGGTAGACCTATGGAGGTGCCGGATTCCATCCAGACCGTTCTCTCCAGCATGCCCGCGCGCCCCGGCGTTTACCTGATGCGGGACGCCGAAGGGCGGGTCATCTACGTCGGCAAGGCCGTCAACCTGGCCAGCCGCGTCCGTTCCTATTTCACCCCCTCCGCCCAGGAGAATCCCAAAACCCGCCGGCTGGTCGCCGAGGTCGCCTCGCTGGAATTCATCGTCACCGACAGCGAACTGGAAGCGCTCATCCTGGAGGCCAACCTCATCAAGGCCCACCGGCCCCGCTTCAACGTCCGCCTGCGGGACGATAAGCGCTACCCGTACATCAAAGTGACCTGGGCCGAGCCCTTCCCCCGCGTCCTCATCACCCGCCGGATTGAGCGGGACGGCAGCCGCTACTTCGGCCCCTTCACCTCCTCCGCCGCCGTGCGGGAGACGCTGGACCTCCTGCGCCGGACCTTCCCGTACCTCACCTGCAGTCGGGAAATCACCGGCAAAGATAGCCGCGCCTGCCTCTACCACGACATGAAACTCTGCCTGGCCCCCTGCATCGGCGCGGTGAGCCAGGAGGAGTACCGCGCGATGATCGCCGGCCTCATCCGTTTCCTGGAGGGACGGAGCGAAGAGGTCCTGGCGGACCTGGAAAAGCGAATGCGGGAAGCAGCCGAACGGCTGGAATTTGAACGGGCCGCCCGCCTGAGGGACCAGTTACAGGCCGCCCGGCACATCGTGGAACGGCAGAAAATCGTCGCTGCCACCGGTAGCGACCAGGACGTCATCGCCTTCGCCCGGGATAACGGCAACGCCTGCGTCCAGGTCTTCTTCATCCGGGACGGCAAACTCCTGGGCCGGGAGTACTTCCTGCTGGAAGGCGCGGAGGCGGAGGACGACCGGGAAGTCATGGCCGCGTTCCTCAAACAGTTCTACGAGGAGGCGGCCTACGTGCCCCCGGAGGTCCTCCTGCCGGAGGAGGTGGACGAGGCGCTGGTCATAGAGGAGTGGCTGCGCTCCAAGCGGGGCGCCAAAGTGGTGCTGCGGGTGCCCCGCCGGGGGCGCGGGCGGGAACTCCTCCGAATGGCCGCCGAGAACGCCGCCCAGATGCTGGCGACCTTCCGCGCCGCCTGGGAGGCCGATGCCCACCGGCAGGAGCAGGCGCTGGAGGAACTCCGTCTGGCGCTGGACCTGCCCGCCCGTCCGGCCCGCATGGAATGCTACGACGTCTCCACCACCCAGGGCGCCGAGCCAACGGCCAGCATGGTCGTCTTTGAGCAGGGGGTCCCCCGCAAATCCGAATACCGGCGCTTCGCCCTGCGCACCCTGGAGAAACCGGACGACTACGCGGGGATGCGGGAAGTGCTCACCCGGCGTCTGGAGCGTTGGCGGACGGCGACCTCCGGGGAGATGACCGGCGTGCGCGGCATCAAAACGTGGGCCCTTCTCCCCGACCTGATGATTGTGGACGGCGGGAAGGGACAGTTGGGGGTGGCCCTGGACGTCCTGGATGCCTTCGGCCTGCGGGACCGGGTGGCGGTGGCCGCGCTGGCGAAAGAAGAGGAGGCGCTGTTCCTGCCCGGACGGGAGGAGCCGGTACGGTTGCCGGAAGGGTCCCCCGGTCTGCTCCTGCTCCAGCACATCCGGGATGAGGCCCACCGCTTCGCCGTTGCCTACCACCGGCTGCGGCGGGAGCGGGCCGGTATGGCGACGGAACTGGAAAACATCCCCGGCGTGGGCCCGGCCCGCCGCCGTCTCCTGCTGAAGACGTTCGGTTCCCTGGAGCGGATTCGGCTGGCCAGCGTGGACGAACTGATACGCGCGGGCATCCCCCGCGCGGTGGCGGAAGCCATCAAGGAGCACCTGGGGTGATGTGGTGGGGGT
>JAPYWT010000350.1 GCA_028276215.1 Thermoflexus sp.
TCACCGGCGGGAAGCGGTACGATCTGGCGACGATGGGCCGCCGTCGGGCCAACGCCACCTACAGCGCGACCCATGAGGTAGACTTGAGCACCGGGGTCACCTTCGCGATGGACCTGACCCCGCTTCTGGAGGACCCCGCGCTGGACGTTGCGGCCTACGTGCGTGGGCTCATTGAGCGCTTCGCGCGGGAGGTGGAAGAGCAGATCACCGGGTTACTCTGATTTTTGGAAGGAGGTGAGCGCATCCGGAGAAAAGAGACCGTCCCACAACCGCATAAACTTCACCCATTACCCAAATCCTATTTTCTAAAAAGGAGGTCAGAAAAAATGCGCAGCAAGGTATGGATTCTCGCTACTGTGGTGAGTGCGCTGGCAATTCTCCTCTCTGCTTGCGCCAAGCCCACTCCCGCTCCGACGCAGCCGCCAGCGCCGCAGCCTACCCAGCCGCCAGCCCCCCAGCCCACCCAGCCCCCGGCGGCGGAGAAGGTCACCATTCAGGTCATGGTCGTGGACTACATCCCCGACAAGACCGATAAGTGGCTGGAGGAAGAGGTAGTCCCGGCCTTCCAGAAGGAGCACCCCAACATTGACGTGGAGTTCGTCTACGTGAACTGGGGGACGCTGGACGAGACGGTCCAGGGCTACTTTGCGGCCGGTGAGGGCGCCGACATCCTCAACCTGGGCTCCGAGTACGTGGCGGAGTACGGCGACCGGCTGGCGCCGCTGGGCCAGTACTTCAAGGACTGGCCGGACTGGGCCCAGTTCATCCCCGGGACGCTGGACACGGTGATGTGGGAGGGCGAGCCGCGCGGCCTGCCCTGGCTGACCGCCCCGCGCGCCTACATGTGCCGCACTGACATCCTGAAAGAGGTCGGCTGGGACCACGTGCCCACGACCTTCGCCGAGATGGTGAAACTGGCGGGCGATGCCACCATTGTGGAGGGTGGAGCGCTCAAGCGCCAGGGCTTCACCCCGCTGGATGACTGGCAGGAGTACATCTCCCTCATCTGGACGCTGGGCGGCTCTATCTACAAGGACGACGGCAGCCCCAACTTTGACAGCCCCGAGGCGAAGGCCGCGCTCCAGTTCATGTACGACCGGCGTCGGGCCGTGCTGCCCAACGAGCAGACCGCCGGCCTGCCGGAGACGACCGGGGCCCTGCTGGCCTCCGACCTGGTGGCCTGCCAGTGGGGCAACCTCTGGGGCGCCCCGGCGACCAGCGACCCCATCTGGGAGAAGATTGAACTCTTCCCCGGCTTCACCCACCCGGACTTCCCCAAGAGCAAGCCGGTGGTCCAGGTCTTCAACGACTGGCTGGCCATCCCCGCCTACTCCAAGCACATCCCCGAGGCGGTGGAGTTCCTGAAGTTCCTGGGCTCCGCCGAGAACCTGAACACCTACAACTCTCACTTCGGCTCCTTCCCGCCTCGTAAGGATGCCTGGTTCGGCTATGTGGAGAAGGACACCGTGATGAAGAAGATGGGCGAACTGATGAGCCAGTACGGCGTCGGTTTCGCCGACATCCGGGAGACGGCCCAGTTCCGCGACGTCCTGATGGCGGAGATGCCGCTCTACTTCACTGACGCCCAGGACCTGGACACCACGCTGAAAAACATCCAGGAGAAGTACACCCAGATTCTGCGGGACGCCGGGCGTCTGCCGTAAACTCTTCGCATCCTCCCGCAGGCGCCCCGGCCTGCGGGAGGATGCTCCCGGATAGATGACCATGAACCCAAAACTCTACACCTTTCTCTGGGCTGTGGCGACGGTCATCTTCATCATCCTCTCCAGCCTGGCCGTCGCGTCGGTGGCGAAACTCATCGCCCGCTGGCGAGGGAAGAACCAACTCTACCAGTCCCGCACCTTCGCCGGGTACTTCTTCGCCTCGCCCTGGATTGTAGGGTACATCATCTTCGTCATCGGCCCCACGCTGGCCTCCCTGTACTGGAGTTTCACCCGCTTCAAACTCCCCGAACCGCCCGTCTGGGTCGGGCTGCAGAACTACATCCAGTTGCTGACCACCGACGACCAGTTCCGGGTCTCCATCCTGAACTCCATCTACGTCACCCTCTTCGGCCTGCCCCTCCAGTTGGCGACGGCGCTGGTCCTGGCGTTGCTCCTGTACCGAAGACTGCCGGGAGAACAGGTCTTCCGGATGATTTACTACCTGCCGGTGATGCTGGCGGCGAACTCGGCGATGCTCATCACCTGGCGGCTGGTGCTGAACCCCAATAACGGCATCCTGAACACGCTGATCCGTATGGTGGAGAGCGTTTTCCCCTTCCTGGTGCCGGTCCGTCAGGTGGTGGTCTGGTTCACCGAACTCACCAACGCGGCCTTCCTGGGCCTCCAGCGCGGGGATTTCAACCTGTTGCAGCAGACGGTCGCGCGAGGTCTCCCCGGCCCGGACGTGATGCCCCTCTGGCACCAGAGCCAGTTGTGGTCCAAGCCTGCCATTATCTTCATCGGGGTCTGGAGTTGCGGGGCGATGATGATGATTTACCTGGCGGCCCTCTGTAGCGTCCCGACCCATCTCTACGAAGCGGCGCTGGTGGACGGGGCCAATGGCTGGCAGCGCTTCTGGCGCATCACCTTCCCGATGATTTCCCCCGCCACGTTCTACAACCTGGTCGTCGGCATCATCGCCACCCTGCAGATTTTTGAGCAGTCCTACGTCCTCACCGACAACGGCGGGCCGGCCCAGTCCACCTACTTCGTCGCCTATTACCTCTGGCGGTCCACCTTCCGGTTCAACAAAATCGGCTACGGCGCGGCCATGTCGTGGATTTTGCTGGTCCTCATCCTGGTGCTGACCCTGATCCAGTTCCGGCTGGCGAACCGGTGGGTCTACTACGAGTATGAGGAGGCGTGAGAATGCGGAAACCCAACCGGCGCGAACCGTTCCTGCCCCGCAAAGTCCGCCAGGCGTTCAGCAACGGTATCGTGTACCTGCTCCTCCTGGCGGGCAGCGGTTTTATGCTCTTCCCCCTCTTCTGGATGCTCTCCACATCCCTCAAGACAATGGAAGAGGCCAACTCGCCCCGCATCACCTGGTGGCCCGCGCAGCCGCAACTGGACGCGTACCGTCAGGTGCTGACGGATTCCCGCTGGCTTCTCTACTTCTCCAACTCCGCGTTCGTCACCACACTGGCGGTGCTGGGGACGCTGGTCTCGGTGGCGGCCGTCGCCTACGCCTTCAGCCGCATCCAGTGGCCGGGGCGCAACATCGTCTTCTTCCTGATGCTCTCCACCCTGATGCTCCCGTACCAGACTACCCTGGTGCCCCAGTACGTGATGTTCAACAAAATCGGGTGGGTGGGGACGTACAACCCCATCATTATCCCCGGTTTCTTCGCGGGCGGCGCCCTGTACATCTTCCTCCTTCGCCAGTTCATGCTGGGATTGCCGAAGGAACTGGACGAGGCGGCGCTGATTGACGGGGCCAGCCACTTCCAGATTTGGTGGCACATCATCCTGCCGTTGTGCAAGCCCGCGCTGGCAACCATCGCAGTCTTTCTCTTTGTAGGGAACTGGAACTCCCTCCAGGCGCCGCTCATTTACCTCCAGCGGACCAATATGTACACCCTCCCGGTCGTCATCGCCAACCTCATCAATCCCCAGGTGCGGGTGCAGCCCTGGCCCCTCATTATGGCCGCCTCCGC
>JAPYWT010000408.1 GCA_028276215.1 Thermoflexus sp.
CCCCTTTGTGTCCTTCGTGAAGTACTTTGTGCCCTTTGTGATAAGTAATCTGATCAAATTTGGTGTCTTTGTGTCTTTGTGGTGAAAATTTTGGAACACGGAGCAATGAGATGACCCCACCTGTTGATCCGATTCTGGTACGGATTGGTCCCATCGCCATTCACTGGTACGGGGTGCTCATCACCACGGGCATCCTGCTGGGCGCGGTCTACGCGGCCCGCCAGGCCCCCCGCAAGGGCATCCACCCCGACCACATCTGGAACGGCCTGGTCATCGCCATCATCCTGGGCATCATCGGCGCCCGGCTGTACCACGTCTTCTCCAGTCCCCGGGGCGGCGGGCTGGGCTGGGAGTGGTATCGGGAGCACCCGGCGGACATCCTGAAGGTCTGGCAGGGGGGCCTGGGCATCTACGGCGCCATCATCGGCGGCGTCCTGGGGGTGGCCATCTACGCCTGGCGCAACAAACTCCCGCTGCTCACCCTGCTGGACCTGGGGGCACCGGGGCTGGCATTGGGGCAGGCCATCGGTCGCTGGGGCAACTTCATCAATCAGGAACTGTACGGCCCGCCCACCGGCTCCACCTGGTGGGGCGTGAAGATAGACGCGGAGCATCGGCTGGCGATGTACCCCATCAGCCAGTACCCGCCGGACACCCTTTTCCACCCCACGTTTCTCTACGAGTCCCTCTGGTGCCTGATGCTGTTCCTGGTGCTGGCCTATCTGGCGAAGAAATGGGCCGACCGGTTGCGGGACGGGGACATTTTCGTGGGCTACATCGTGGGCTATGCGCTGGGCCGCTTCTGGATTGAATTCTTCCGCCCGGACGCCTGGATGATTGGCCCGCTGGCGGCGGCCCAGTGGTTCGGCCTGGCCCTGGCGCTGGCGGGGGTGGCGCTGCTGATCCTGCGGCGGAGGGGCCCAGCCACACCCGCAGAAATCTCGGATGCGGAGAAATAAATGGCGGAACCGATAGACCCCGACCGGGATACGGCCCTGCGCTGGCTTCAGCAAAGCCTGAAACCAGGACAGGTTCATGGCCGCAATATCCTGACCAAACTGCGCCAGAAGGAAAACTGGGAACGCCTCTCGGGCGTCATTCAGGCATATCAGGACTGGGTCCGGGAGAACGAAGTGTGCGGTTATACCCCGGAGATCATCCAGGCTCGGGTGGAGGCGCTGAACCGGTATAAATCGGCTGTAGAGGGTGCTCCGTTTTCCGCCCAATCCAAATTCCATCCCAGCGTTCTGGAAGAATTCCTGTACTACCTGTTCCGGGACCTGCTGCGGGAGATGAATCAGAAGGCCCAGGCAGTGGAAGTGGTCCAGTCAATGGACATCGGCGGGATTCGCGCATACAGCAACCTCTACTTCGCGCCGGAGAACTTTCAGGCCTTCCTGCGCTCTCCCAGCATGCGGGTCAACGAGAAGGATCAGGACTTCGCCATCTACCGGCAGGTCCAGATTCAGGCCGACGGCGAGCGCAGGACCCTCTATGTGCCTGTGGTTTCCATAGAATGCAAGACCTATATTGACAAAACGATGCTGGAAGGGTCCATCGCGACGGCCGAGAAAATCAAAATGGGCAACCCATACTGCCTTTTCGTTGTGGTCACCGAGTGGTATGATGTCAGTTACGAGGTGGACCCCAAGTATTCGCGCATAGACCAGATATATGTGCTACGGCAGGCAAAGCGCCGCGCGGAGAACTCCAACCCCATCCAGTACCAGGTGGTGCTGGACCTTTTCGGACTGGTACGGGACCATCTCCAGAGGGATTGGTCACGGATTGAGGAGAAAGTGGCGAGAGAGGGAAAGGTGCTGTGAAACTGAGCCGGGAAGAGAAAGTTCGGGATAAGCCGGGAAAAGAGCGAATTCGCCGGGGGACGAAGAGCCGGGCGGCTGCGATTGTGGTGGAGGAACCGCCGGAGATTCAGCCCTTTGTGAACACCATCATCGTCGGTGACGCGGAGGAGGTACTGAAAGGCCTGCCCGCCGAAAGTGTGGATATGGTCATCACTTCGCCGCCGTATAACTTCGGCCATGCCTACGCCCACGACCCGGCGGAGGACACGCGGGAGTGGAACGAGTACTTTGACAAACTCCGCCGCATCTGGGAGGAGTGCTACCGGATTCTGAAGCCCGGGGGGCGCATCGCCATCAACGTCCAGCCCCTGTTCTCCGACTACGTGCCCACTCACCATATCATCTCCAACCAGTTACTGCGGATTGGCTTCCTGTGGAAGGCGGAGATTCTCTGGGAAAAGAGCAACTACAACGCCAAATACACCGCCTGGGGGAGTTGGCAATCGCCCTCTATGCCCTACATCAAGTACACCTGGGAGTTCATTGAGGTCTTTGACAAACTGACCCACCGCAAAGTCGGCTCCCGGGAAGGAATAGACATCACCGCCGACGAGTTCAAAGAGTGGGTGTACGGCCGCTGGAACATTGCCCCGGAAAGCCGGATGAAGGAATTCGGGCATCCGGCGATGTTTCCGGAGGAGATTCCATACCGCCTGATGCGGCTCTTCACTTATCGGGGCGACATCGTGGTGGACCCGTTCAACGGCGCCGGTACCACGACGGTGGTCGCCTACCGCCTGCGGCGGCGGTTTATCGGGATAGACATCTCCCCGGACTACTGCCGGACCGCCTACGAGCGGGTCTGTCGGGAGGCCGCGCAGAAACCGCTGTTTGAGTACGGGGAGGAGGGGGAGGTCATCCCGCCTGCCCCGTATCCGGACCCCCGATTGCTGGTGTGGGAGAATCCGCCTGCCCACAGCCGCACGGAATACGCAGCACGGAACACATAACGCCCATGACCCGCGCCGCCCATCTCTACCGCCTGCAGCAATTGGACCAGGAGGAGGAGGCCCTGCGCCGCCGCCTCCGGGAGGTCACCGCCGCCCTGGGGGAGACCCCCGCCCTGCGGGAGGCCCGCCAGGCCGCCGGGCGCGCCGCCGACGAGGCCCACCGCTGGGCCGTCCGCCAGCGGGACCTGGAACTGGCCGTCCAGGGCCTCAAGGACGAAATCGCGTCGGCGGAGCGGACCCTCTACAACGGGAGCGTCCGCAACCCCAAAGCGCTGGACGACCTGCAGAAAAAGGTGCTCTCCCTGAAAAAACTGTTGGAGAAACGGGAGGAGGAACTCCTGGAGGCGATGATCGCCCGGGAAGAGGGCGAGGAGG
>JAPYWT010000351.1 GCA_028276215.1 Thermoflexus sp.
CGGGCCGGGGAAGGGCCAGGTGGTGAAGAAGGGCATCGGCCCCTCGCGGGCCGGGCATTGTCCATCCGGCGGCGGGCACGCGGGCCAGTAGTTCGCCACATTCGCGATCGCGACCAGCGCGCCGGTCTGAAGGTTCAGTGCTCCCAACCGCTCCCAGTTGTCCACAAAAAGCAGGTTCCCGCCGATGGAGAGCATCGCCGGTTCGTCGGAGGTGTAGCGCATCTGATACTGGAAGGGCTGGCTGGCCGTCAGGCCGGTGATGTCCAGCGTGGAGAGGTCCATCCGTCCCAGTTCGGCGTCGTAGCGGGTGGTCACGTGGCCGGAGCCCCCATCGGTCTGGATGCCGTGGCGGGCGCGGTAGACCAGGTAGACGGTACCATCTTTCACCACGGGCGGGGCGGGGGCGTCGCCATCGCCGTAGGTGTAGAGGACGGGCGCCGGGCCGCGCAGGGCGCCGGTGGCGGCGTCCAGCGCGAAGAAGGTCTGCCGGTCGGGGTTGCTGGTCAGGTGGGCCACGATGCGGGGGCGGACGGCGGCCCAATCAGCAGCCCAGTCCGGGTTCACGGACCCGGCCTGGTCCATCACATCGTCCCCTTCGTGTAGCAGAGAGTGGAAGTTGCGCAGGGGCTGGGAGCGGTAGATGACGGTATTTCCGACGACGACGGGCCACCGTTCGGCCAGCGATTGCCCCTGCAGGCGGGTGCGCCAGCGCAGTTGCCCGTCGGAGGTCCGCAGCGCGCAGGCATAGAGGTTCTCCGCGCCGAAGTAGACGGTCTGCCCGTCGGTGCTGAGGGCGGCCGAGGTAAGGATGGGCGCACCCGCGTTGTAGGTCCAGCGCAGCGTGCCGGTCGCGGCGTCCAGCGCGTAGAAGATGCCGTCGGTGGAACCGATGTAGACGACGCCGTTATCCACCACCGGCGCGGCGGCAATGCCCCCGCCGGTCAGGAAGGACCAGACGGGGTTGCCAGTGGCGGCGTCCAGCGCGTGGACGCGGCCGTCGTAGGCCCCGAAGTAGACCCGTCCGTTGTAGACGGCGGCAGTATCCCGGATGGGCGCGCCGACGTCGCGCGACCAGAGGATGGTAGGCTCGCCGCCCTCGGCGTCCTGATCGGCGTCCAGCGCGTACATCGTGCCGTTCAGGGAGCCGATAAAGAGTCGGTTGTCGGCAACGACGGGCTGGGTGCGGCTGGCGAAGGGCACCTGGTTCCAGCGCCAGTAGTAGCGGTAGGGGGGATTGACCTGTTGGGGGCTGGTGCCGGTGTGCTGGGGGTCGCGCTGAAGTTGGGGCCAGTCGGCGGCGGGGATGACGATGGAAGAGGAGAGGGACGCGGGTTCCAGGTGCTCGCGGGTGACCCGGGTTTCGGTGGGCACGGGCAGAGGGGAAAGCCCCTGGCCTGCCATACCAGAAGGGGTCAGAACACACAGCAGGGCTACCAGGCCCGGCAGGAAAGACGTCCTCGTTGATGCTTTCATGTCACCGTAATCTTCACGTAGTCAATGTGACTGTACCCGCTTCCCCAGGGGTCCCCGGATTCGTAAACGCCCAGGCCCGCGGCGGCGGCCAGGCGCAGATAATCCGTCGCTTCGTCCCACGCGTACGGACACCCCTCGGCGGCCAGCAGGTCGTACATCACGCAGTCAGCGGCCACCGGGTCGCGGGCGAAGAAGAGACTGTTGGGAAACTGGTTGCCGAAAGTGGTCCAGCGGGTCGGCACGCTGTTGGTGTTATCCCGACTGCCGAACAGGCCGTCCCCCAGCACCAGCACCGTCTTGTCGCGGATGTGGGAGATCAGGTAGATGTCCACCATTGGGTTGTAATTGGGGTCGTAGTACTGGCCCCACATCGGAGCAACGTACTCGTGCAGGTCCAGGGGATGGTTGATCGTGCCGAAATGGTTCTTGAACCCCAGCGTCACGCCGGTGATGGAGTGGCCTTTCATGATCGGCATGTTGATGAGATAGGCCGCGTCCACCACCGTGCTGGAGAGGTACTCGGCCGGGATGCCCGGACGGCTGAAGGAGACGGCGACGGGGAAATCGGCGCTATCCCGGTCGTAGAACTGGACGCCGGTATAGAGGCAGCCGTTGCGGAAATAATCGGGGATGGAACGGGTGGCGTCGTAGATGCGGATGTTCTGGGCCGGTACGCCGATGTCCAGCAGCCCCCGGATCACGGCGTTGACGGGGTGGATGAGGGCATTGATTACGTTGCCCAGTTGGCTGTTGTTGAAATTGACCTTGATGGCGACGATGCCGCCGGAGCCGCCGGAGTAGTTGGGGATGAGCGCGCGCCAGGCGTCGGCGCGGGTGGAGGTGCCGGTCAGGGCCATAACTCCCCGGTCCACCATCTCATTCACGACGGACTGGTTCACATAGTTGTAATAGTAGTTGCTGCTGCCGTTCCAGTAGGTGGCGGAGGGGGCGTGGACGTGCACCACGCGCGAGGCGCCCGGGGGCGGCGTTCGGGTGGGAGTTGGGGTTCGGGTAGGAGTGGGGGTCGGTGTAGGGGTGGGGGTCGGTGTAGGGGTGGGTTCGCTGCGCGTCACCAGCGGCAGATACGCCTTCGCCGTGGGGGTAAAATCCTCCGGAGCAATGGGAGCGATGCCCTTCAGGCATTGACGCATGCTCTCTGCCACGGCCACTCCCCCCAGCGCTATGGCCAGGGCGCGCAGGAAATCCCGGCGGGACCACTGACGAATCGGGTTCATTGTTCTTCACCTCGCTATAAACAGGTGACGGTCACCAATGGGTGACCGTCACCTGTGCTGGGAGTGACTGTCACCTACGGCCCGCTGGACCGAAGAACCAGCGGCAGGTAGACCCGGTAGCGGATCAACCGAACTTCCACGCTCCCTTCCACCAACCCGGCCCTGGCGGTGATCCGGGCCACGCCGTCGGTGGTCGGGGCGGTCAAAACGGCAACGGCCAGACCGGATTGGGTCGTGGTCGTGTATACCGTGTCGCCGGAGAACGTCCCCAAAGTGGTCGTGAACACCACTTCCGTCCCGTCGGCCACCGGGTTGTCGTACTGGTCGGTCACGGTGGCGGTGATAGCGGCTGTGGAGATGCCGTCGGCAACGATAACAGACGGGCTGGCGGTGAGGGAGACGTGGGCAGGCGGTTCGTCCACGGCGAACGCCCAGGTGGTGGAGATGGTGTTACCCGCGCGGTCCTGAACCAGGAGAGTGATGGTGTGGGAGGTGTTGGTCAGCGGCGGATCAGGTGTCCAGGAAACGGTGCTCCCATTATACACCGGATTCACCAGAACGCAATCCACCGTCATCGTGATGGCCCCAGGGTCTATTCCTACCGTTTCGTCCCGAACGGTGACGCTTTTCTGTCTGTTCCATCCAGAGTGACCACTATTGGCGAGGTGCGGGTCGCATTTGGACCTAATGTAGTGCGAACCACCAGAGGCAGGTAAATCCGAAAATCGTCGTCCCGGATCGTCCCCACCCCCTGCCCGTCGGCGATCGTGGCGTTGACGGCGTTGCTCAGGTTGACGGTGAAGGTCTCGTTGGGTTCGTCCAGGGTGTCCCCGTTGACGGTGACGGTGAGGGTGCGGGTGGTCTCCCCCGGCGCAAAGACCAGGGTGCCGCCGGTGCTGATGTAGTCCGCCCCGGCACTGGCCGTCCCGTCGGCGGTGG
>JAPYWT010000352.1 GCA_028276215.1 Thermoflexus sp.
GGGATAGAGGTAGGGCAGCGTCCCCCGGTACTGGAGAGTGTAGGGGACCAGGACCGCGCCGCGCACCAGCGCGGCCTGAGCGGCCACGTTGCTCAGGAAACGGGGGAACTCCAGCACGGCGAAGGGATTGGTGAAGGCGAACGTCGCCAGGGCCGCCCCGACGGCCCCGACCGCGCGCCGGAGCCCCGCCCGGTGTCCCTGCGCCGCCAGCGCGCCACGCCCTGCAGGACAACTGCTCGCAGTTGTCCTACAATTCTGGGACATACCCTGCGCCGCCAGCGCGCCGGAGACGACCAGGGGGACCACCAGCAACGCCGCTCCGGCCTTGCAGCCCAGGGCCAGCCCGGCCCAGATGCCTGCCAGCCAGATATTTGCTTTACGCCGCGCCGGATTGCGGACGGTGGCACGGGCAGCGAAGAGCAGCGCGCCAGCGGAGAAAAAGGCCAGCGGGACGTCGGCGGTGGCGAAATGGGCCTGCTGGACGTGGAGGGGCATCACGGCCAGGAAGAGAGCCGCAATCAACGCCCCTCTGTGGGGGCGGTCCCGACTGCCAGCAGCAATCAGGGTGCGGGCCAGCGCGGCCGCCAGCGCCACCGTCCCCACATCCAGAAGCCCCGTCAGCAGGCGGGCCGCCATCAGCCGGTCGGCCCCACCCAAAAACAGGAGCAGGTAGAGGGGGACATGCCCATAGGGAAAGGAAGTGTCCACCGTAAAGGGGTCCAATTCCAGCCGACGCGCCATCTCCTCGGCCACCCCCACCAGATACCGCTCGTCGGGGTGGGCACCGATGCCCCCGTCCCAGGCAACACCGCTCAGCCGCAGCGCCGCCGCGACCAAAAGAATCACCGTGATGCCCCAAAAAGACCGGCTACCTGCTCGTTCCGAACTGTTCCTTGCCATTACTCCCTTTTTGTGCTACACTTACGCCCGACGATATTCAGGCGACGAACCACTGGATGCAGAGAGCAGGATGCAAAGGATGCCGATGGACAGACGAAAACTGGCGCTGATTTTGGGGTCGCTTCTGGTCACGTATCTGGCTGCTGGGGGAAACCTGATGGCCGCGCCGCCACCGCAGGAGAACGTGGTCATCATCACATTTCCCACCAATGGAGCCACGGTCAGCGGCGTGGTGCAGATTCTGGGCTCTGTGGCCCACCCCAATTTTGACCGGTACAGCATCTACTACGCCCCCGGCCCGGCGGCGACGGCGACCTCCCAGTGGCAACCGCTCGTCCTGGACGTCCGGCAGCAGGTGATCAACGGCGTCCTGGCCGAGTGGGATACGACGGCCCTCGCGGAGGACGGGTCGCCGCTGATCCCCAACGGGGTCTACCATATGGTCCTCATCCGGTACCGCGAGGGGGACGTGACCGATTCGTTCTTCGTGAACAACATCACCGTCCTGAACGAGGTGGCCACGCCGACACCGACCCCGACGGAGGAGGCGGCGGAAATTCCGACCCCCGGGCCGGAAACGCCGACGCCGGTGCCGGTGGAGATGCCGCCCACAGCGACCCCCCGTCCCTCTCCCACCCCGCGCCCCGGGGCGACGCCGACGGCCCCGGCAGGAGGGAAGACAGGAGGGGGGACTTCAGCGCTGGATGGCGCGCAGATTCTGAGCGCGTTCATGCGCGGAGCCCGCATCACCCTGCTCCTCTTCGGCCTCTGGGGCCTGTACTTGCTGGTGAAAACTCTCTTCCGGTACTACCTGCGCACCCGGGGGAAACCCCAGCGCCCGGGTCTCCGATGAGTTTTCACACTAAAGATGCAAGGATACAAGGAAACAAGGATACAAGGAAACACGAAAGGAGACAAGCGCGTACACCCGTGTCCTGTTTCTTTGTGCCTTTGTGTCTTGGTGTGAGGAATCTATGTACCTGATTGTCGGCCTGGGGAATCCGGGGGTCCGCTACGCCCGCAACCGCCACAACGTGGGGGCCCGCTGCGTCTCCCGGCTGGCGGCGGCTCACGGCCTGGAGTTCTCCCGCCGCCAGAAGAACGCCCGGGTGGCCCGGGGGACCATCGGCGACCACCCGGTCCTGCTGGCAGTCCCCCAGACGTTTATGAACGAGAGCGGGCGCGCGGTGGCCCCCCTGGCCCGCTTCTACCAGGTGCCGCCGGAGCGCCTCCTGGTCGTCTACGACGACCTGGACCTGCCCCTGGGGACCATCCGGCTCCGCCCGGAGGGCAGCAGTGGCGGCCATCGGGGGATGCGGTCGGTCATAGAGCACCTGGGCACCCAGTCCTTCCCCCGTCTCCGTATCGGCATCGGGCGCCCGCCGGGGCAGATGGACCCGGCGGACTACGTCCTCCAGGACTTCACACCGGACGAGGAGACGGTCATAGAAGAGGCCATAGAGCGCGCCATCGCCGCCATCCAGACCTGGCTGACGGAAGGGCTGGAGAAGGCGATGAGCCTTTATAACCGGTGAGGAAACATGAGCCCACAGGTTCCCGTTGTAGAACACATCCTGAGCGCCAACGACCGGCTGGCGGAGGCCAACCGGGCCCGCCTGGACGCCGCGCGGGTCTTCGCTGTCAACCTGATGGCCTCCCCCGGCGCGGGGAAGACCAGTTTGATCCTGCGGACCATTCGGGCCTTGAAGGACCGGTGGCGGATCGCCGTCGTGGAGGGCGACCTGGCCTCCACGCTGGACGCCGACCGGGTGGCGGCGGAGGGCGTGCCCGCGGTCCAGATTGCCACCGGCGGGGAGTGCCACCTGGACGCGGCGATGGTCCGGAGCGGGCTGGACCGGCTCCCGCTGGATAGCGTGGACCTGCTCATCGTGGAGAACGTGGGCAACCTGGTCTGCCCGGCGGAGTTCCGCCTGGGCGTCCACCGCAACGTCCTCATCGCCAGTGTGCCCGAAGGGGACGACAAGCCGTACAAGTATCCCCCGATGTACCGGGGGGTAGACGCGGTGGTGCTGAACAAGATAGACGTCCTTCCGGCCTTTGAGTTCAACATAGAGTACTTCCGCCGGGGCGTGGAGGCGCTGAACCCCGGCGTGGCCTTCTTCCCCCTCTCCTGCAAGACCGGGGAGGGACTGGATGGCTGGCTGGACTGGCTGGAGGGGGAACTGCGCGCCTATCGGGAGGGCTGAGATGTGCCTGGGTGTTCCGGGTCGGATTGTTGAAGTACAGGAAGACGGCCTGATGCGGATGGGCCGGGTGGACTTCGGCGGGATCACCCGCCAGGTCTGCCTGGCTTACGTCCCGGAGGCCCAGGTGGGCGACTGGGTCATCGTCCACGTGGGCTTTGCCATCAGCCGCCTGGAGGAAGAGGAGGCGCTGGAGACCCTCCAGTTGCTGGGGGAGGTGTTCGGCGCCGAAGCGGTCAGCCCGACTGCCTGATGGGTTTGTCCCAACTTCGTCTTCATGACCGCCGCATTATCCTTGAATCTGGTTTTCGCCCGCGGCGATAAAGGAAATATATTTTTCATTGCGGCGGCTTCGCCGCCGCAATGAAAAATATATTCTTTTTTACCCCTTCTGCCCATCGGGGCAGGTTCAAAACATCTTTTCCGCTATTGGGTTTAGGGGCGGGCGGCGAAGCCGCCCCCCCCCCACCCCCACACAACCCCCCCCACCCCCCACCCCCCCCCCGGGGGCCCCCCCCGGGGCCCGGGGCCGCCCGCCCGC
>JAPYWT010000353.1 GCA_028276215.1 Thermoflexus sp.
AGGGGGGTGAGGGGTTAATAAAAGCCGGTGAGCGCAGCCACTCTCAGCCGTTACGGCACTCTGGAGGTACGGTTTTTCAGGACTTTGGGCTTCTGCCCCCGGTACGATTTTAAGAGACTTGACACCCCCATTGCGGTTGCCCCGATGGGGCAGGGCGTGTAGGGGCAACCCCTCGGGGCGAGCCCCTTCGGGGCGTGGCCCTTGCGGTTGCCCCCCGGTGCGGTTGCCCCGGTGGGACAGGCGCAAGGCCTGCCCCTACATCCCCAGATGGGCCGTATCGTTGAGGCACACCAGGCGGGGGCGGGTAATGTGCGGGGCCTGGGGCAACGGGTCAAAGGCCACGACCGTCAGTGAGGCCGGCGAGACGGAAAGCCGACGGAAGAGGTCTATCGGCAGGCCAATGTAGTGAGCCACCGCCAGCCGGATAGGGTCGGCGTGGGAGACGACGGCGACGGTCTGGTCGGGGTGGGCGGCCCGAATCTCCTCCAGCGCGGCGAGAAAGCGCACCTGTACCTGCCACGAGGTTTCCCCGCCGGGGAACGGGACCCAGGCCGGGTAGATGCGCAGAGGAAGCCAGTACGGGTCTTCCCGCAGGCGGTCCGTCGGCTGACCGCTCCACTGGCCGCAGTCCACCTCGTGCAGGCCGGGGTGAATGCGGACCTCCAGGCCATGCCGGTCGGCGATGCACCGGGCCGTCTCCTGGGCCCGCTCCATGGGGCTGGAGTAGACGGCGGCCAGGTCGGTGCGGGCCAGCCGGTCCGCCAGCGCCGCCGCCTCCGCCCGGCCCTGTTCGTTCAGATGGACGCCGGGCATCCGGCCTCCCATTCGGTGTTCTTTCAGCAAATCGTTGCTGGCATGCCGGATGAGGAGCAGCGTCGTGGTCATGTCCCCTCCTGGAAGGCCGGCTCGTAAGCGGTGATGGCGGCGCGCCAGCGGTCGGGGATGGGGACGGAGCGACCGGCGGCGTAATCGTAGCAGACCTGGACGGTGCGGGCGGTGGCGACCAGTCGCCCGTCGCCTCCCTCCATTCGGTACTCAAAGACGAAACTGGAATTGCGCATTTCGCTCACCCGCACCCAGATGGTCACCCGCTCGCCCAGAGAAAGGGGGGAATGGTAGGTACAGGCGGCCTCCGCCAGGATGATGCCCACCTCCTGCAGGCTCCGGAAGGCCAGGCCCAGTTCCTGGAGGTACTTCATCCGGGCGTATTCCAGATAGGAGAAGTAGACGGCGTTGTTGACGTGGCCCAGCGCATCCAGGTCGCGCCAGACCACTTCCAGGGTGGTGGAGAAGCGGAACAACGGATCGGGCATCGCGGAACTCCTCAGGGGATGATGTAGAAGTTGACCTCGTCGGTGTCCAGGTCCAGGATGCAGACGGAAGGGGGCTCCCACCGGATACCGCCCAGGGCGCCGGGGTTGATGATCCGGGTGGGCCCACGGCGCTCATCCCGGTGCCGGTGGGTGTGGCCGTGGAACACGTAGGTGTACGTGCCGGAGGTGATCAGAGAGCGCAGAGCGTGGCTGTCATCGCCATGAACCAGAACGATGGAGCGGCCGTCCAGCGTCAGGGTGTGCAGAAGGGCCAGCCGTCCGCCCTGCAGGGCATCCACTGCCTCCCTCAGGGCGGGTATCCGCTCCCGGTTCCCCTGGGCGAAGTAGACGGTGAACCCCTCCAGTGCCTGAACCACGGCGGGCCCGCAGACGTCGCCGCAGTGGAGCAGAAGAGAGATCCCCTCGGCGGCGAAAAGGTCGCAGGCTTTCCGGACCGCGCTCAGATTGTCGTGGGTATCGGATAGGATGCCGATTTTCATAGCACCAACCGCGATTGGGAATGGGTGGGGCACTCAGGTTTCTCCCCGGTGATGGCAGGTATTATACCATCCCCTTTCCTTCGCGCCAATCCCAAGGGCCGTAATTACCTACCCTGAATCGTTTGCAGATAATGTAGCGTAGGCTTTAGCCTGCGAATACAGGCCTGGCGGCCTGCGCTACAGGGGCATGCCTTCGCCGCGTCTTTGATAGCGCTTGCCTGGGGGCGCCCTGGTAAGTAGTTGCCAAGGGCCTATCTATTATATAGAATATTTTCCACCCGTGCGATTACCTGACCGCGCCATGATGGAGAGATGGGGTCTTGCGGCGGCCTTTGACCGTCGCAAAGCCCCATCTCTAACTTTTCTTCACCGCCGGGCAGGATGGGCCGGGGCGGCCCGCCCCGGCCCTCATCTCCCCATCACTCGTATCGGAGCGCAGCCACAATATCCAGCCGGGCCGCCCGCCGCGCCGGCAGCACCGCCGCCCCAACGCCAATGAGCAGCCCCACGGCCACCGCCAGCAGGAGACCCGTGTACGGGAAGTAGTAGGACATCACGAAACCGCCCACGTTGATCCCCTGCATCAGAACGTACCCCAGCCAGAGGCCCGCCAGAATCCCGAAGGCCGTCCCCAGCGCGCCCAGGAGCAGACTCTCCGCCACAATCATCCGCCGCACCTGCCGCCGCGTGCTCCCCACCGCCCGCAGGACGCCGATCTCGCGCGTCCGCTCCATCACGTTGATCGTCAGCGTGTTCACCATCGCCAGAAGCGACGGCAGCGCGAACATCACCATCATCACGTTCAGCAGGGAGATGCTCCGGTTGAAGGCCCGCTGCTGCTCCTCCCGGAACGACCGCCACTCCGTCAGCACGAAGGACGGGTACCGCCCGACGATTTCCCGTAACTTCGCCTCCACCGCGGCCATATCGGCGTCCTCCGCCGCCTCCACCATCACCAGCAGGTCCGCCGTCTGGTGGAAATCCCGCTCCAGGTTGGCCTGGGAGATGTAGCCCGTGGCCAACTTGGCGTTCAGGTAGTCGGAGCCGACGCCGACCACCCGGTACTCCCGCTTCCCCTCCGGCGTCTGCAGGGTCAGGACGTCCCCCACTTTGACCTGCCGCTGGGCGGCGAAGATGCCGTTGACGATGATCGCCCGCTCCCGGCCCAGCGCGGCGAAGGCCTCCTCCGGGTCTCCGTAGCGGAAGACCAGGCCGGAGAGACGGGGGTAGGTCTCCGGGTCCACACCGATCACCTGCAGCGTCGCGCCGTCCACCGCCGCCGTCCCCAGCCGCAGCGTCGTCGCGCCGGTCACGCCGGGGACCGACCGGACGGCCTCCACCAGTTCGGGCCCCGCGCCGACGTTCCCCCCGCTCAGCACCAGCGACGCGGGCATCAGCAGGAAGTCGGTGTGCAGCGAGTGGTCCAGGTAACTCATAAAGCCGTCAAAGAGCGAGGAGACCATCCCGGCCAGGGCCAGGATCATCGCCAGACCGACCATCAGCGCCGAGGCGGTGACGGCGGCCCGGTTGGGTTGCCGGGCCAGGTTCCCCTCCGCCAGCCGTCCCTCGCGGGCGAAGATGAGGGCCAGCAAACGCCCGAAGAGACGGGCCAGCGGGCTCACCAGCGCGGGGGCCACCAGCACCAGCCCGACCAGGAAGAGCAACGTCCCCAGCGCGGCCAGGTTGAAGTCCCCGGTGAGGAGTGCCAGGGCCGCCAGGACCAGCAGGACCGCGCCCGCGATGCCCCGCCTGCGGGCCGCGCGCTCGTAGGCACCGGGGACCACGGGCCGGAGCGCTTCCAGCGGCGTCACCCGCCCGGC
>JAPYWT010000355.1 GCA_028276215.1 Thermoflexus sp.
TGGGAGATGAGGAAGTGGACCATGTTGCTCAGTACGGCGGAGATGGGGAGCACTTCGCGGGGAAAGTAGACTTTTTTGACCAGGGGCGCGGCGTCCACAATGCTGTTGGTCGCCTGGGAGATGGCGTTGGCGAAGAAGTTCCAGGGCAACAGAGCGCAGAGGATGAAGACCGGGTAGTTGGGGAGGTTGGAGCGCCCCGCCAGGATGTTGAAGACGACGGTGTAGACGACCATCATCATCAGGGGGTTGACCCACGACCAGGCCACGCCCAGGACGGAGTTCTTGTAGCGGGCCTTCAGGTCCCGGACCACCAGGTTGCGGACCAGGTCCCGGTACTGCCAGAGTTCTTGAAGGTGTTGGAGGACGTTCATTGTGCCAGGATGGTGGGCCTCACCCCTCCCCCAGCGGCTTCGCCGCTGCCGCCGCAGGCCTCGGCCCGAAGGGCCTTCGGCCCGAGGGCGGCGAGGGTGGGGTGAGGAACCTATGCCGGTTCGCCCTCTTCGGCGGCGGGGATCTGAGCCCGGCGGATGTGCCGGTAGATGTAATAACCCAGGCCGGCCAGAATGGCAATGGCGATGGGAATGTCAAAGGGGCGCATGATTTCCCGGATGCGCTCCCACTCGCTCCCGAAGGCGTGCCCTGCGACGGCCAGGGCCGCGCACCAGATGAAGGAGCCGATGAAACTGAGGACGGTGAACCGGACAAACGGAACCCGGACCACGCCCGCCGGGAAGGAGATGAAGGTGCGCACAATGGGCAGGAGGCGGGAGATGAAGACGGCCCAGTCGCCCCAGCGGGCGAACCAGCGGTCGGCCTGCTCCAGGTCGTGCGGGGAGATGAGGATGTACCGGCCCCAACGGCGGAGGAAGGGCCGTCCGCCCCAGAGCCCCAGCATGTAGGAGGCGACGGAGCCGAGGGTACATCCCAGCGCACCGAGGAAGCCGCCTTCCAGCGCAGCCCGCCAGAGGGGCAATCCCTTCGCCTGGACCAGCATCCACCCGGCCAGCGGCATGGTAACCTCGCTGGGGATGGGGATATTGGCACTCTCCAGCGCCATAATCAGGACCACTCCGGGCCAGCCGATGGCGTTCAGCACGGAGTGGAGGAATTCTACGATGGCAGTTTCTATCGCGGCCACAGGACTCCTTTGGTATGGTCGGTCTGCACTTTTCGGATGGCAAGATTATACCATTTGGAATCGGCAAGGGCAAATGGGCGCTGGCGACGTATCTGATCGGCAGTTGCGCGTTTGGGAACTCCGATGTAAAATATAACCCGTTTGAGCCGACCCGATCCATACTCAAACATCAAACGGAGGAAACGTCCCGATGTCACCCCGGAAGCGACAGTTACCGGAAATTCCCCCCGAACTGGTCGGTACCGTCCATATTACCCCCATAGATGCCATCTACAACTGGGCGCGCATGCGCTCCCTCTGGCCCATCTTCTTCGGCCTGGCCTGCTGTGCCTTTGAGATGATCGGCACCTTCGCGGCCCGCTTTGACCCGTCCCGCTTCGGGATGGAAATCATGCGGGCCAGCCCCCGACAGGCGGACCTGATGATTATCAACGGCACGGTGACGAAGAAGATGCTCCCCCAGGTCGTCCGCCTCTACAACCAGATGCCGGAACCCAAGTACGTCCTGGTGATGGGCGCCTGTGCCATCTCCGGCGGCCCGTTCAAAGAGGGGTACAATGTCGTCTCCGGTATAGATAAGTACCTGCCGGTGGATGTCTACGTCCCTGGCTGTCCGCCCCGTCCGGAGGCGCTCCTGCATGGCTTCCTGACCATCCACGCCAAGATGGAGCGGGAATCCCTCCGCGACCTGCGCTGGTACAAGAAAGGTGAGGCCCCCGAGCCCATCCCCGTCCCCGAACTGGGCCCGGACCTGGTGGACTGGCGGCTGACGGAGAAGATAGAGGCGATGCAGCAGGAGGCACAGGGATAAGGCTGGTGGTGGCGGAACCGTCGTGGCTTTTGCTCTTTAAGTTTAGGAGATAGCCACGAGCATGTCTTCTTCAACGCAGGTTATTTGGACTGAATATCTGCGATATCGGGCCCGCTTGCGAGGGTTTGATCTCGGCGAGTTAGAACATATTGTGCGACACACCCAGGAACGATACTTTGACATAGTGACCGGCCGCTACATTGCAGTGGGCCGTATATCCAAAACTCTGGTGATCATCCCCTATGAGATTGCTGAAGAGGCCATTATACCAGTTACCATCCACGCGACGACGCGACAGCAGATCAATTTCCGGCTGAGAACAGGGAGGTTTGTCATCCTATGAGCGGAATGCGCCTGCGATACTTTGAAAGTGAAGACATTCTGCACCTGGTTCTTTCCGAAGAGCCCGAGTGGGGAAGCGTAGAGATCACTCCCAATGTTACGGTTGAGTTGAATGAGCAGGGTGAGGTTATCGGGATTGAGATTTTGGAAGCCAGCCGTTTTCTCAGAGACTCCCTGTTAGAATCGGTGCAGGCCCGGGTGCTGCGGATACCCGAGTTTCAGCCCGGATGAACCTCCTTTCATGATCCAGACGCTGGAAATCCAGAACTTCAAGTCCATCCGATACCTCCAGATGGACTGCCGGCGGGTTAACCTCTTCATCGGGGAGCCAAACACCGGCAAATCCAACATCCTGGAGGCGTTGGGCCTGTTCTCCATCCCACACACCTGGGAGATCCGGGACTTCGTGCGGATGGAGAGTATGGACGACCTGTTCTACGAACACGACATTTCCCAGAGGGTGATGGTCAGATATGATGGGGGAGAATCTTCCGAAATTTCTCTTGAGGCCGACCAGGAAACCTTCCCCCCGCAATTCCAGTTATTGAGCCCGTGGGGAGTCAGAGTTTATCGTTCCGACGGAAGCATTGTGAAAATAGAATCTCCAGTTTCAGAGGCTCCGCCTCTGAAAATTCGGTTCTACCGCTTCTCCCCAGGCGTGGTTTTCGGCGGACAGCCAGCCCCGTTCCTGCTTCCCCCCAGGGGAGAGAACCTCCCCCAGGTCCTCCTGCTCCGTAAGGACCTGCACCGGATGGCCAGCGGATTTTTCAAGCGCTTTGGCCTGACCCTTCTGGTCAGCCTCCGCAGGGATAAACTGGAGATGATGCGGGAGCGGGAGGGAGAATTTGTCACTTTTCCCTATTCGCTGGTCTCTGATACCCTCCAACGGCAGATTTTTCATCTCATCGCGATGGAGACCAGTCAGGACGCCGTATTGATCTTTGAGGAACCAGAGGCTCACGCGTTTCCTCTTTATACGAAATACCTGGCGGAGCGCGTCGCACTGGACGAATCCAATCAGTATTTTATCTCCACCCACAATCCGTATTTCCTGATCCCGCTGGTGGAAAAAATCCACCGTGCCGCCATCAGGGTCTTCGTCACATACCTGTGGGATGGTCAGACCAGGGTGCATCCTTTAGCGGAAGAAGAACTACGGGAACTGTTGGACCTGGAATCTGGCCTTTTCTTCAACCTGAGCCTCTTTGTAGAGAGACTGCAACGGGAATGATCGGCGAAACCGGAGAAGCCCCCGGTTGCGAGAACTGAAACGTCTGCTCCGCATCTAAACTCACTGCGAGGATGCCTATGGCTACAGAACCAGTG
>JAPYWT010000357.1 GCA_028276215.1 Thermoflexus sp.
CTGCCCCTCCGCTTCCCTGCACCCCCGTCCCCTCTATCCCGCCGATGGTCGCTCCGACGCCCATGCCGCCGGAGCCGGCCGCAATCCAGGCCACAGTGGAGGCGGGAGCGTCCTATGCCGCCCGCGCGGGCATTCAGCCCCTCTGCATGCGCCAGGAGAATACGGACGATGACCCCGACCTGGAGTGGGTGGGACTCTATCTCTCTTCCGGCGAGCCTCCCCGTCTGCAGGGGTTCATCCTGGACGGCCCCAACCGGTATGACCTGATCCCTCCCGAGAGCGAGGAGGACCGCGGGCTGGGCGAGTTTCCGACCTGCGAACTGGAGGTCCGCGACCTCAACGCCGACGGGCGGACGGAAATGGCCATCTGGGGACACACTCAGGCCGGTGCAACCCTCCTGCACATTTTTGTCTGGGACGGTGGACGGTACGCCCTGCTGGGTGGGTTTGAGGGGAAAGGTGGCATCCGCCTGGAGAATCGGGACGGGGACCTGGCAGACGAAGTGGTTGTCCGCTGGAGGCCCGAGGGCGAACTGGTGTGGGAAGTCATCTACACCTGGGACGGTACCCGCTACGCCTGGACCTGGGACCGGTACGCCTGGTTCTACATGGACCGCCCCCATGCCTATCCGGATGACACTCCTGTCCACGCGCTGGCTTCCTTCTACCTGGCGCTGAACGACCGGGACCTCCCGATGGCGTACCGGATGCTCTCTCCGGCCGCGCGGTCGGCCCGGACCTACGAGGACTGGGCGTTGGGGTTTGCCACCACGCTGCGGGTGGAGGCAGGCGCGGTGCGGGTGACCGCGCAGGAGGGAGACCGGGCCACCGTTGCCGCGCAGGTGCGGGCCCTGGACAATGTGGACGGTCGGGTCGTTGCTACGGTTTATGCCGTTGAATGGCAGATGGTGCACCTGGAGGAGGGCTGGCGGCTGGATGGGGGAACGGTGGAGCCCCTGGAGAGGTGGGAGGTCCGCTACTACCCGTAGCCATAAAATCGGGGTAACTATTCAGGCGCTGACTGAAGTCGGCCTCTTTTGGCCGCAGGCCTTTGGTCGGCCTTCGCCGACCCTTCTGGTGACGCACACGTGAAGCGTGTCGGCGAAGGCCGACACCTGGCACGAAGTGCCCAGGAAGGGCGATTTCAATCGGCGTGAATAGTTACCAATCGGGTTGCGTTCTGGCGAATTTGGGGCATAATATGCGGCAAGTGGTTGAGACCGTCTGGTGAAGATGAGATGGAAGTTGAACTGATTGCCATTACCCGCTACCTGAAAGGAAACGGGAGCCCGGAGGCCTTGCTGGAGCATGCCGGGCGGGTCTGCTACCGGAGCGAGAGCCGGGGCGACCCGGCGGCCTTCCTGCTAGCCCGCATCCGGGAAGGGCACGAGAGCCTCATTGAGCACGCCTCGGCGACCTTTGAGATTCGCGGCATCTCCCGCGCCTGCAGCCACCAACTGGTCCGTCACCGCATCGCCTCTTACTCCCAGGAGAGCCAGCGCTACGTCTCTATGGACGACCCCGAGTGGGTGCTCCCCCCGTCCATCGCCCAGGACGAGGCAGCCCGGGCCCTCTGGGACCAGTTCGCCACCCAGGTGAAGGAGACGTACCGCGCGCTGCGGGCGCGGGGTATCCGCAAAGAGGACGCCCGCTTCGTCCTGCCCAACGCCACCGCGACCCGCATCGTCGTCACGATGAATTTCCGGGAACTGCTCCACGTCTTCCGGTTGCGCATCTCTCCGGAGGCCCAGTGGGAAATCCGGGAGGTCGCGGTGCGGATGCTGGAGGCCGTCTATCCGTACGCGCCGGCCGTCTTCGGCGACCTGCGGGACGACCTGCGCCGCCGCTATCCGGAATTCTTTGACCACGGACGACAGACCACAGACGACGGACGACAGACCACAGACCACGGACAACGGACTATAGACGACGGACGACAGACTACTGACGGCTGACGGCTATCGGCTACCGGCTGACGGCTATCGGCTAACGGCTAACAACTGTCCCGAGGAGGTTTTATGCCCGACATATCGGTTCCGGCGGTGGAGATGCGCGGCATCGTCAAGCGCTTCCCCGGCGTCCTGGCCAACGACCACGTGGACCTGACCGTGCGTGCCGGGGAAATCCACGCCCTGCTGGGCGAGAACGGTGCCGGCAAGACCACCCTGATGAACATCCTCTACGGCATCTACCACCCCGACGAAGGCGAAATCTTCGTCAAGGGCCAGCGCGCCCACATCCGCTCGCCCCGGGACGCCATCCGCCTGGGCATCGGAATGGTCCACCAGCAGTTCCGGCTGGTCCCGTCCCACACGGTGGCGGAGAACGTGGTGCTGGGGTTGCCCGGCAACTTCTTCTTCCCCGAACGGGCCGCCCGGGAGCGGCTGCAGGAGTTCGCCCGCCGGTACGGCCTGCACGTGGACCCCGATGCCCGCATCTGGCAACTCTCCGCCGGGGAGCAGCAGCGGGTGGAAATCATCAAAGCCCTCTACCGGGGGGCGGACATCCTCATTCTGGACGAGCCCACTTCTATGCTCACCCCCCGCGAGATAGAGGAGTTGATGTCCACCGTCCGGCGGATGGCCGACGAGGGGCACACCGTCATCTTCATCACCCACAAACTGGATGAGGTGTTCGCCGTCAGCGACCGGGTGACGGTGCTCCGGCAGGGGAAGGTGGTCGCCACGCTGGAGAGCGCCCGTACCGACAAGCGGGAACTGGCGCGCCTGATGGTGGGGCGGGATGTGCTCTTCCGGCTGGAGAAACGCCCGGTTGCCATCGGCCCGACAGTGCTGGAGGTGCAGGACCTGCACGTCCGGAGCGACCGGGGCCTGCCCGCCGTGCGGGGGGTCTCCTTCTCCATCGCGGCGGGGGAGATTCTGGGGGTCGCGGGAGTGGCGGGGAACGGCCAGCGGGAACTGGTGGAGGCGCTGGCCGGCCTGCGGCCCGTGGAGAAAGGTCGGGTGCTCCTCAACGGCGAGGACGTCACCAACCGCTCCCCCCGTGTCCTGGTCCGGCGCGGCGTCTGCTACGTGCCCGGCGAGCGGCTGGTGGGCACCGTCCCCAACCTCAGCGTGGCCGAAAACCTCATCCTGAAGACCTACGACCAGGCCCCCGTCTGCCGGGGCGTCTTTCTGGATTCCCAGGCCATCGCGTCGCACGCCGACGCGCTGATTGAACGGTACGCAGTGACGACCCCCAGCCGGGAGACGCCGCTCAAGTTGCTCTCCGGCGGCAACATTCAGCGGGCCATCCTGGCCCGGGAGACGTCCCGCAAGCCGAACCTGCTCATCGCCGCCCATCCCACCAGCGGGCTGGACGTCGGCGCGACGGAGTACATCCGCCAGGTTCTGCTGAGCCAGCGGGAAGAGGGCACCGCCGTCCTGCTGGTCTCGGAGGACCTGGAGGAGATTCTCCAACTGAGCGACCGCATCGCGGTGATGTACAACGGGGAAATCATGGGCATCCTGCCCGCCGACGGGGCGGACCTGGAGACCATCGGGATGATGATGACCGGTGTCCATCGTGCCTCTTGACCCCTCTCATCCCCCCTGGCCCCCCTTCTCTCCCCGCAGCGGGGAGAGAAGGGGGGAAGAGAGT
>JAPYWT010000442.1 GCA_028276215.1 Thermoflexus sp.
CCTGCGCTACCGGCGTAGCGCAGGCCGCCAGGCCTGCATACAGGCTGACAGCCTGCGCTACTCCTCTACCTCAATCGCCATCGCCACCGCCTCGCCGCCGCCCAGGCAGAGAGACGCCAGGCCGCGCCGGAGCCCCCGCTGCCGGAGAGCATAGATGAGGGTGACCAGAATCCGCGCGCCGGAGCACCCAATGGGATGCCCCAGAGCAATCGCCCCTCCGTTGACGTTCACCTTCTCCCAGGGGAGCCCCAGTTCTTTGCCATCGGCGATGACCTGAGCCGCGAACGCCTCGTTGATTTCGTACAGGTCGTAATCGTCCACCGTCGTGCCCGTCTTCGCCCAGAGTTTGCGGACGGCGAAAATGGGAGCGGTGAAGATTTTCAGCGGCTCCACGGCCGCCTGCGCGTAGGCCACGATGCGGGCCAGCGGACGCAGGCCCAACTCCTCCGCCTTCCCCCGACTCATCACCACCAGCGCCGCCGCGCCGTCGGTGATGCCCGGAGAGTTCCCCGCCGTCACGATGCCGTCGGGCTGGAACGCCGGCTTCAGGCGGGCCAGCGCCTCCAGCGACGTGTCCCGGCGGGGGCACTCATCGGTGTCAAAGAGAATCGGGCCGCCTTTGGGCTGGGGCACCTGCACCGGGACAATCTCCTCCTTGAAGCGCCCCTCGTCTATCGCCGCGATGGCCTTCATATGGCTCCGGTAGGCGTACTCATCCAGTTCCTGGCGGGTCAGGCCGTACTCCCGGGCGATCCACTCCGCCGCGTTGCCCATGTGCCAATCCTGGAACGGGCACCACAGGCCGTCGTGGACCGTCGCGTCCACCAGTTTGCCGTCGCCCAGGCGGTAGCCGAAGCGGGCCTGCTTCAGCATGTACGGGCCGTTGTTCATACTCTCCATCCCGCCGGCCACGAAGACGTCGCCGTCGCCCGTGGCAACCATCGCCGCTGCCAGCATCACGGCCTTCAGGCCGGAGCCGCAGACCTTGTTGACCGTCGTCGCGCCGACGGTGGGGGGAAGCCCGGCCTTGATGGCCGCCTGCCGGGCCGGGGCCTGCCCCACCCCCGCCTGGACGACGTTCCCCATCAGCACCTCCTCAACGATTGTGGGGTCTATGCCCGCCCGCTCTATCGCCGCGCGGATGGCGACGGCCCCCAGTTCAGGAGCAGAGAGAGGGGCCAACGTGCCCTGGAAGCGCCCGATGGGCGTCCGGGCCGCGGAGACAATGACGGGTTCGCGAGAGTTGGTGGTCATGATTTCTCCTCCAGATTAGGGATGAAAAATCCTTCGTGTTCCTTCGTGCCCTTTGCGGTTTTACAGATTCTGTTTGCCAGTTCGGTGGCCGCTGTCGCCAGCCCGATGATGAGCCAGAAGAGCGTCGCCGAGTGGTGAAAATCCAGATTGAAGAAATAATGGTCAAAAATTCCCCCCACCAGCGCGCCGATGATGGCCGCGTGGAGCCCCCACCACAGGGGCTCTAAGGTCGCCATGGTTTCCTCTTCCTGAGCATCACCCGCTTCGCGCCGGAAGCCAGCGCGGGTCCGCCAGAAACGGGCCAGGAAGACCCCCATCACCACCAGAAAAGCGGTCAGCCCGACCAGTCCCGTCTGCTCGGCAATCATCAGATAGAGGTTGGAGACCCCGATGTAGGTGTCCACGTCCGGCGAGCCCGCAAAGCCCACCCCCAGCACCGGGTAGCGCATGATCAGGGTGATGGCATCTTTGTATTCCCCGAAACGCATCTGCGTCGCCAGGTCCTCCCCCCGCAGGCCGGCGACGAAGTGTGCCACGAGCGTCTGGGTCTGGGGCAGGAGCAGGAGAAGGACCAGCCCCGCCAGCAGCAGCCACCACAGTTTCCGGTAGCGGAGCGTCGCCACCGCGATGAGGGCCACCCCCGCCCCCGCCATGGAGCCCCGGGAGATGGTCAGCCCCAGGCAGAGGGCCAGAGTGACCAGGATGGGCACCAGGTAGCGCCGCCGGATCAGGGGGCGACGGGCAAACAGTTGGGGCACGGCCAGGGCCAGGGAGAGGTTCATCAGACTGCCCAGAATGTTGGGGTCCACCGAGGTGGCGGTGGCCCGCTGGGGCAGCGTCGGGTCGTCCTGGATGTACCGCAGGACGCCGGGCCCCGAGGGGTAGCCCAGGACCCGCAGTGCCGAGAGCGCGCGGATGGCCCAGTCGTCCGGGATGGCGTAGAGGAGGATGCCCAGGGCCGCCTCGGCGAAGGCGCAGAGGATGAGGGCCCGCACCAATCGCTCCAGCCGCCCTGTATCCTGCACGGTGTTCACCACCAGGAAGAAAAGCAAAATGCTGAGGAGAATCTCGGCAAAGTGGCGAATGACGTAGGATGTTAACGGAGCATGGCCCAGGCCGAGGACGAAGGCCGTCAGCGCCAGCAGCAGGAACAGCAACACCGGCCCACCCAGCCCGGTCGCGGTGAAGGAGCGTTCGCTATCCGTCATCCAGCGGAGCGCCCAGACAACGAAGAGCATCCCCAGCGCCGCGTCCAGGAAAGTGGGACGGAAACCGATGTCAAAGGGGAAAGAAGCAAAGGGGAGCAGGCAGACGACGCCGATGACGGCCCAGTAAGCAATTTCTATGTTCTGCAGCATCCACAGGGCCAGCACCAGGGCGACCAGGCCCGCGGCCGCCAGGAGGGGACCAAATTCGGCCAGGAGGTAGCCCCCGCCGAGGGCGGCTGCCACCGTCAGCAGCAGGATGCCCAGTCCTTTCAGTGCGCTTCGGATTTGTCGGGCCTGGAGCATGTTTCCCGTTAAAACAGCGTCTGCTGGCGGGCGGCGGGCAGGGTTTCCCCCCCGGCCACCCGGTGGGCCCAGCGGATGGGCTCCGGCAGACGGTACGTCGGCGCGCAGGCCAGCACCAGGTCCACCGCCGTCTCCAGGTCCACCCGATGGCCAACGGAGACGTAGACCGGCTGCACGCCTATCTG
>JAPYWT010000358.1 GCA_028276215.1 Thermoflexus sp.
CCCCGCAGCGGGTACGCCAAAGTCTCAGTCCCATTTTCGTGCTGATTGGCTCGCCAGCGCAGACACCCAAACCGCGCGGAAAACCGCCCGGTTGGCCCAAAGGGAGGCCCAGAACGCCCCAACCCCGTTATCCGGTGGTCAAGAAGGGTCTCTCAGCGGCAAAATCCGCCGCACAAACCATTTAAATAAGATTGAATAACAGAGAAATCCCCCACCTGACCACGGGTCAGGTTAGGGAGCCTTTGTCTAAACTCGAGATCTGCAGGCTACGGCCCGAATTGAAAACTTCCCAAAATGTGCTCCATTACGTCTGTGCATTGCGCAACAAAGGCTTTCCGGACTTCGTTTTCACCCTCACCGGGAGCACAGCCGAACCAGAGGTGATACCAATACTGGGGGCCTGAAATGTAAGCGGAGAATTCGACAAAGGATGCACTTTCTCTCCCTTTTCCCAATAGAACCCAGGCCGGCCTGCCGGCAATCGTGACCGGGTCCATCCCGGTGAGGTCCGGCTGATACTGCAGCGGATGGACCCCGAAATCCAGTTTCATCCAGCCATAGGGGGAAGGGCAATAATACGGGAAGGGTCCGGATAACATTGGCACACTGCTAAAATGCCGCCGGTCCGGAGATGCGGTCTCACCCTCATACCACCCAGACGGTACCTCAAAGGAATACTGATACCAATCGCTGTGAATTCGCTTCCAGGTGATAGGCCCTGGGAGCGGCGTGGGGACCGGAGCACATGGGGGCGTTCCCTGAATTTCTATCCCTTCCAGGATGTGCTTCCAGATTTGCTGGCAAAAAGCCTGAAACCCTGTCTGGCCTGCATCATCCGCACCGGTTGGTGGGGTGCAGCCAAAGGACAGGGTGTAACTGTACGCCGAAGTTCCCTGGATAAAGAGCGTAGCCTGCCAGGTGAACGGCATCGCAGCAGCGCCCTTCGTTTCTTGAATCCATCCTGTTTGCCCTGACACTGTGATCGGTTGCGCGTCGTGCAGCGCCGGCGGGGGGACCTCAGGTCTCACCGCATACACCGTTAAAACTATCAGTCCGTTGGGGAAGATGGGCTGGGGAGAAGATAGGAGAAGCGGAGCGTTTTTCTCAGAGGCCACGGCACGCAAGAGTATTGCGCCAGGTATAGATATCGGCCAGTTTTCTTGTATCCCGTACCAATTGTTAGGTTCTTTCCAGGAAATTCCATAAGTGGGGTCACCGATGTAAAGCCACTCAACAGGCACGTCCGCAGGCTGGGGGGTGGGGGTAGGGGTTACCTGAACAGGGTGTATAGGGGATGCCCGGTGCGACTCAGAAGGCCAGACTCCGAATACAGATGTTCCAGTGGGCGTAGCAGAAGAGGCTGTTGGGGAGAGCGAAGAGGCCTTACAGCCGGCCATCCCCAGACCCAATAGGCCGAGTATGAGCAAGAGGAGGCATAAGAGGTAATTCTTTTTGGCAATGTGGTCATTCATTGCTTATTTTTTCCTCCGAGGGGATGGCAAAACTTTCCAGGATATTAGCTTCAATCTGCCGGGCAGCGGTGAAAAAGGGGGCGTAGGCGGTCTTGTCGGTGCCATCGGGCGGAGCGTAACCGAACCAAAAATGATAAACCATGCGCTCAGCCAAGATATAAACTGAAGTACCTTCCACAAAAGGACCATTGCCTTCAGTGACCTTTTCCCGCACAATCAGGGCTGGCATGCCATGGATTTCTGTCCAAGTACCATGAGGCAGCAAGGGAATAAGAGCCGCAGTGGTAGCCATCCCGCGCTCATCTAAATTGGGATGCGGACCACGGGATGGTCGTCCACGATGAACACCCGGATCATCCCGCCCCCAAATGGAGGTGACTGTCACCTGATGCTATAAACGCTGGATGGAGCGGAGCGGTTCCCTGGGGGACAACTGCGAGCCGTTGTCCCACAAGGCAGGCTGAGCGCGGTTGGCGCTCTTTTCAATGATAGCACATCGGGTGACCGGTGTCTACTGTCAGAATTGACAGTTGTTACGCTATGTGCAACTTGATTTTTCCCAGAGGTGTTTGAGGCTCTTTTGGGCATTGCGGCCAGATTCCCCTCCCCCCTGCCCCCCTCCCCGCTGCCGCTGCGCGGCGCGGGGAGGGGGGAAATCCTGGGGGTTTGAGGCGGACGGCGAAGACGCCCGCTTCAAACCCTCACTCTTTCTCCCCCTTCTCCTCTCCGTTTCGGGGAGGAGAAGGGGGCTGGGGGGATGAGGAGGGGTCAGGATATGACCTTTCACCGCTCATTATTTGAAGTTGCACATGACGTCGTTGTTGTGTCTGCGAATCTCCGGGCTGTGGGCTGGGGCCTGTCCACAAAAAGCGGCCCCGGCGGAGTACCGGGGCTGCTGGTGTTGGATAGGTCTCTCCTGCACGCTTATCGGGTTAACTCCAGATTCCCAGGAAGGCCATCTGGCGGATCTACCCTCAGATGATTGCCCGAAATTTTACCGGTGGAGCAGGTATCCCACCAATTGCTCAAATCCTCGCTGGAACTCTCCCGGCGGGCCATCCACAATCAACAGGATCAAGAACGGCCCTTTGGTACCCACAAACAGGTCCACATCTCCCCCCTCTTCGCCTCGGAACTTCCCGGCCCAGCCCCAGACTGATCCGTTTTTCGCAGGTAGGTCGTATTCTTTGAACAGATTCGGGGCCTGCCGGGCAGAGGCGACCAACGCCTCACCCACCTTTCGGGCCTGCTCTTCGGAGGCATACTGGTAAATGTAATTTCCGGCCAGACCGCTGAATCGTCCATTCCAGATTTGGTTCTCCTGGTAGTACGCCGTATAGGTGTAGAGGAAGTCGCCAATTTCTTTCCGAAATGTCTCGCTGATGAGGGAAGGATTGACCCGGCTCAAGGGGTGCCAGGTATCATCGGGTTGAGTCACCCCTTCTCTGGTACGGACAGTCCATCCTTCCGGAAATTCTTGCGGGTGGAGAGCGATCTGGGCCATTTCCGGGGGGGCCTGGAAAGACGGTCGGGCAGTAGCAAGTCGGACAAACAGAATGGAAAGGAGGAGGATTGCTCCGGTGGTGATCAGAAGAAACCGTTTCATTGCTGCCTCCTTTTGAAGTTTAAGGCCTTTGTTTTGTCCTGTCAACGGCAGTTTTACTGGTCTAGCTGTGTGAAACGGCGGTTCCGTTTGCCCAGGGCATTGCCTGTTGGGCCGGACAGAGAGACCCGCAATGCTCCAGAACAGAGATTCAGTGTAACTACCTACCCACCCGCGTCATTGCGAGCCGCCGAAGGCGGCGAAGCAATCTCCAGGCCTGTGGGGAGATTGCTTCGGCGGCTATTGCCGCCTCGCAATGACAGCGGGTAGGTAATTACGATTCAGTGCATATTCACCTCCTGCCAGGGATTTTCCCCTCTTCGGTTGTACGTTCAGTATAACCCACCCCACCGCCGTTTTCAATGGGGGAAATCCCCCATTTTTTATTCCCCTTTATTCTGCGGACTTTCTCCTCCCCGGCGGAGATTCCCCCGAACGGCCCATATCGCTGCCTCTATGCGGGTATTTACCCCCAACTTCTCCAGAATGCGCCCCACGTGTTTCTCCACCGTCTTCTCC
>JAPYWT010000360.1 GCA_028276215.1 Thermoflexus sp.
GTGGAGTCCAACCCTTGCGAGCCAGGATGAGAAGGTAATGCTCTCCTTCACCGCCCATCGTCTCCGATTCGTCACCGAAGTGCGGACGCCGGTGGAACTGAACGAACACCAGGGGTCGGCCATCCGGGGGGCCCTCTACCACGCCCTCCTGGACCGCTTCTGCACGAACCGGGAGGCCCCGGAGTGCGCCCTCTGCCCCCTGGTCGCCGCATGCCCTGTCGCCTTCCTGGTGAGCACGCTGGACCCGGCGAGTGACCGGGGGCGGGACGTCCCCCGGCCCTTCACTGTCCAGCCGCCCCTCCCCGGCAGCGGCCATCCGCTGGAGCAGGGAGGTCGCCGCTTCTTCCGCTACGAGCCGGGGGAGACGATGGAGTTCGGCCTCACCCTCTACGCCCGCGCGCTCCAACTCTTCCCCTACGTCGTCCTGGCAGTGACCGAACTGGAGCGGGGCGGCCTGGGCCGCCGGGTCCCCCGGGAGGAGCCGGGCCGCCCCCGCCCCTCCTGGCGGCGGGGCACCCTGGCCATCCGCGAAATCTGGGCCGAGAACCCCCTCACTGGCGAGCAGAAATCCGTCCTCCGTTCCGGCGACCGGACCGTCCAGGTCCCCGACATCCCCATCACCCACGCCCAGGTTCTGGCCGTGCCCGTCCCCCCGCCCGGCGCCGTCGTCACCCTCCACTTCCGCACCCCGGTCCGGCTGACCCAGCGGAGAGCCCTGGTCAAGCCCGATCAGTTCGCCTTCCGGCCCTTCTTCCATCGGCTCATGGAACGGCTGGAGGCGCTCACCCGCCACTTCTCCGATACCCCGCTGGTCTTTGATGACCCCCGGGGGCTGATCGCCGCCGCCGAATGGGTGCGCGTCGTGGAGAACCGCCTGCACTGGGAGGAGGTCTGGAGTTACTCCACCCGCCGACGGGGGGGATCCCCCACCTCCGGCCTCCTGGGCACCGTCGCCCTCCAGGCGGAGGACTGGTCCCCCTTCTGGCTGTACCTCCTTTGGGGCCAGTTCACCCACGTGGGGAAGGATGCGGTGAAGGGGAATGGGTGGTATGGAGTATGGAGTATGGAGTATGGAGTAGGGAGTAGGGGGGTAGAGGAAAGGGATGCCGGTTGTTCGTCAACTGGTCATCAGTGAATACGGCGCCTTCGTGGGCAAGCACCAGGGCCGCCTGCGGGTGAGCCGGGACGGGGAGGTGCTGGCCGAGGCTCCGCTCCTGCACCTGGAGGAGGTCCTGGTCATCGGCACCCGCGTCTCCCTTTCCGCCGACGCCGTGCGGGCCTGCTGCACGGCAGGCATCCCCATCCACTTCCTGGACCCCGCCGGTCGGCCCTACGCGGCCCTCTACTCCGCTGGCCTGACTGGGACCGTCTTGACCCGTCGGGAGCAGTTGCTGGCCTACCGGGACCGGCGGGGCGTGGAACTGGCCGTCGCCTTCGCCCGGGGCAAGATCACCAACCAGGCCAACTTCCTGCGCTACGCGGCCAAATACCGGGAGGAGGCCGCCCCCGAGGTCGGCCGTCTCCTCAAGAAAGAGGCCGAAAGGGTACGGGACAGCCTGGATGAACTGCGTCACCTGAAGGGAGACACCGTAGAGGAGGTCCGGGGGCAGATTCTCTCCGTAGAGGGCCGGGCGGCCCAGCGGTACTGGGATGCCCTGAAGGCCGTCGTCCCCGAATCGTACGGCTGGCCCGGGCGGGTCACGCGCGGCGCCCGGGACCCCGTCAATGCCGCCCTGAACTACGGCTACGGCATCCTCTACGGCCAGGTGGAGCGGGCCCTGATCCTGGCCGGCCTGGACCCCTACGGCGGCTTCATCCACGCCGACCGTCCCGGCAAGCCCAGTCTGGTCTTTGACCTGATAGAGGAATTCCGCACCGTCGTGGTAGACCGGACGGTGGTGGGGATGGTGACGAAGGGGGTGAAACTGGAGATGGAAGAAGGACGGCTGACGGAGGAGGCCCGGCGGTCGGTGGCGGAGAAAGTCCTGGAGCGGCTGGAGGCGGCGGAGCGGTACGAGAAGAAGCGGCAACCGCTGCGGGTGGTCCTGCAGAGCCAGGCTCGCCATATCGCCACCTTCGTCCGCGGTGACCGGGCCGCCTACGAACCGTTCATTGCCCGTTGGTGAGCATGCGCTGCCTGGTGGTCTACGACATTCCCGACGACCGGGTGCGGACCAAAGTGGCCGACCACTGTCTGGACTACGGCCTGGACCGCATCCAGTACTCCGCGTTCCTGGGCGACCTCTCTCGCACTCACCAGGAGGAACTGATGCTGAAGGTGAAACGGACCCTGGGGAAGCGGGAGGGGAAAGTCCAGTTATTTGTCATCTGCGAGAAAGACTGGGGGCAGCGGCTGGAGGTCATCCGGGAAGAAACGTAGGGGTAACCCTTGTGATTGCCCCCCCGATGGTTGCTCACCCTGGCGGTTGGCTGGAATGGAACGGACCGTTTTCACCGTGACCGACCTGAAGCAATACGCTTACTGCCCGCGTATCGTCTTCTACACCTATTGTCTGCCGCTGGTCCGGCCGACGACGGGGAAGATGGATGAGGGGCGGCTGGCCCATGAAGAGGCGCGGGACCGGGAGCGGCGGCGGACGCTGCGAATATACGGCCTGGAGAACGCCCGGCGCCACTTTGACGTCTGGGTGGCCTCTGATCAATTGGGGTTGACGGGCCGGATAGATCTGGTCCTGGAAGTAGCGCCGGATTCACCCGGCAGTGCTGTAGCGCCGGATTTATCCGGCAGTGCCGCAGCACCGGATTCATCCGGCATAGAATGGATCCCCGTGGACTACAAACAGACGGCTCGGCGGGCGGGGCCGCACCTGCGGCGGCAACTGGCGGCATACGGCATCATGCTGGAGGAGACGTGGGGCGGGGCGGTGCGGCGGGGCTTCATCTACTCCCTGATCACCCGGCGGGCGGAGGAAGTGCTGCTGACGGCGGCGCTGCGGCGGGAGGTGCGGGAGACGGTGGCGGCGATGCGGGAGATGGTGGAGCAGGAGCGAATGCCGGACCCACCCTCTTCTCGGAAACCTTGCGTCAACTGTGAGTTCCGGCGGTTCTGTAATGATGTGGAGTAGGGAGTAGGGAGTAGGAAGTAGGGAGTAGGGAGTAGGGAGTAAGAAGTTAGAGAGCAATAGGCGATGCGCCATTTGACGGTTCCGGGCTCTGGCCGATTGGAGGAGGCGATGTTACAGGCGCAAATCGGTGGGGTTTTGGAGCAGAAAACGATTTGCGAACGGCCATGTTTGGGAGTGGAAGAAGGGGTGGAATATACTACCCGTATTCCATTCATTTTTACCCGTAATTCAGGACATTGGTGGAGCACATTAACAATTTAGAGTCGGGTTGCAGCGCCCACGATCCGACTGAGGATACTGAAAGGGGTGATAGAGGTTTTCATCCCCGGATAAAAAGAACGTTGCAGCGCCCACGATCCGACTGAGGATACTGAAAGCTTTGAGTTCCACATGGCAAGTGGGGGTCAGTGGAGTCGTTGCAGCGCCCACGATCCGACTGAGGATACTGAAAGTGGCGGACGTGGCAGCCAGCCCGCCAGTATTGGCATCCGGTTGCAGCGCCCACG
>JAPYWT010000359.1 GCA_028276215.1 Thermoflexus sp.
CAACTCCCCCCTCCCCGCGCCGCACAGCGGCAGCGGGGAGGGGGGAAGGGGGGAGGGGCAAGCCGGCGTAATGCCCCAAAGGGCTCCAAATACCTCTGGGAAAAAACAAGTTGCACATGGCGTGCCCTCTCCCTTCGGTCGTCTTTCGGGAACATGGGTTGCCCAGGCAAAGAGGGGCGCTTTAGCGCCTCATCTTTGCCTGAGCCTGGCTATTTACGGCCAGGCGAAAAGGCCAGCGGCCCAGCCCGACAAAACTGGGACACGCCCTTCGCTGCTTGACCTCAGCGTTTGCACTTGACAACCAGGCCGAAAGTTGTATAATCTGAATGAACGTTCATTCAGAGAAATAACATGGCCGAGCCGCAGGAAGTGCAGGACCGCCGGGAGCAGATTCTGGAGGCCGCCGTTGCGGTTTTCGCCGAACGCGGCTACCAGCGGGCGACCGTCAAAGAGATTGCCGCCCGCGCGGGTATCGCCCCCGGTACCATTTACCTCTACTTCCGCAACAAGCGGGAACTGCTGCTGGCCCTCGCCGATACCCTCATCCGCCGGGCCGCCGAAGCCCTTCTGGCCCCCGGCGACGACCTGGATGTGCGGTCGCGCCTGGCCCTCATCCTGCGGGACCGTCTCCGGTTTGTCCGGGAGAACCAGGGGCTCCTGCGCGCGCTGGCGACCGAAATCTGGACCGACCGGGAACTGGCCGCGCAGTTCTTTGGAGAGGTCATCCTCCCGGTCATCGGCGCGGGTTCTCTCTACATTCAGGAACGGGTCGCCCGGGGCGAGTTGCGCCCGTTCCAGGCCGAGGTCGTCTTACCGGCAGTGGTCGGTGGGATTCTCCTGATTTCTATTCTCCGTATGATGGCCCCGGATTCCCCCGCTGCCGCGCTCTCTGAGGAAGAAGTGGTGGAAGAACTGGTCCGCCTCTACCTTCACGGGCTCTGCTCTCATCCGGAGGAGGAATGGGACGTACGCTGACGGTCGCCCGGAAAGAGTTACTCCACATCCTGCGCGACCGGCGGGCGCTGGTGGTGATGTTCCTGATTCCGGTGGTGCAACTCTTCCTGCTGGGCTACGCTGCCACCACCGACATCCGCCACCTGCGCACGGCGGTGCTGGACGCCGACCGGACCGTCCAGAGCCGGGAACTGGTCGCGGCGTATCGCGCGTCCAATTACTTTGACATCGTCGCCACCGTGGGGAGCGAGGAGGAACTGGCGGACCTGATGGACCGGGGCCGGGTGCGGGCGGGGCTGATGATTCCCGCCGGTTTCGGCGCCGACGTCGCCGCCGGGCGGCAGGCCACCATTGCCGTCGTCATTGACGGCTCCGACCCCAACGTCGCCAACACGGTCCTGGCCGCGTCGCAGCAGGTGGGGCTGGCCCACGGTCTCCGGCTCCTGGAGCGCCGCGTCGGGGCTGCCGCCGGGACGAACCCGCTGGAGGTCCGGCCGCGCGTCTGGTACAACCCCCAGATGCGCAGCGCCAACTTCATGATTCCCGTCCTGGTGGCGATGATACTGTTTCTCCTGACCTCTATGTTCACCGCCCTCTCCATCGTCCGGGAGCGGGAGCGGGGAACCATAGAGCAACTGATGGTCACGCCCATTCGCCCGATAGAAATGGTGGTGGGGAAGATTGTGCCCTATGTGGGCGTGGCGTTCTTTGACATTCTGGAGGTGCTGGCGATTGCCGTTTTCTGGTTCCGCGTCCCCATCCACGGGAGTTTGCTCCTGCTCCTGGCCCTGCTGGCCCTCTCCATGGTCACCTCGCTGGGCATCGGCATCTTCGTCTCCAGCGTCGCCAACACCCAGCAGGAGGCGATGCTTCTGGTCTGGCTCACCCTGCTCCCGTCCATCTTCCTCTCCGGCTTCTTCTTCCCGATAGAGGCGATGCCGAAGGCCCTGCAGGCGGTCAGTACCATTGTCCCGCTGCGGTACATGCTGGTCATCATCCGGGGGATCATCCTGAAGGGAGTGGGGCTGGAGGTGTTGACGGAGCAGGTGGCGGCGCTGGCGGTCTTCGGGGTGGGGATTATGGCGGTGGCCGCGGCGCGCTTCCGGAAGCGGCTGGGATGAAGGATGTATGGCCACGAATTTCACGAATTACACAAATTTTTTCGTGAAAATTCGTGCCATTCGTGGCTATTCAATTCCTCTGCGCCCTCTGCGGGCTCCGCGATTCAGAAATGAGCACTAAAATGAGCGATTCCATCATTGAAACCCAAAACCTGACCCGCCGCTTTGGGCGGGTGGTCGCGGTGGACGGGTTGAGCCTCTCCGTCCGGCGCGGCGAGATTTTCGGCCTGCTGGGGCCCGACGGCGCGGGCAAAACGACGACCATCCGCTTGCTCTGCGGGCTGCTGGCGCCCACCGCGGGGAGCGCGCGGGTGGCGGGCTTTGACACCGTCCGGCAGGCGGAGGAGATCAAGAAGCGCATCGGCTATATGCCCCAGCAGTTCTCCCTCTACGGCGACCTGACGGTGCAGGAGAATCTCCTCTTCTTCGCCGACGTCTTTGAGGTAGGGCGGCGGGAGCGGGAGGAGCGCATCGCGCGCCTGCTCGCCTTCTCCCGCCTGGAGCCATTCCGGAACCGCCGCGCCGCCCAACTTTCCGGCGGGATGCAGAAGAAACTGGCCCTGGCCTGCACCCTCATCCACCACCCGGAGATTCTCTTCCTGGACGAGCCGACGACTGGGGTGGACCCCGTCTCCCGGCGGGAGTTCTGGGAAATTCTGACTGAACTCCACCTGGAGGGGGTGACCCTCTTCGTGACCACGCCGTACATGGACGAGGCGGAGCGGTGCTCGCGGGTGGCGCTGATGCTGGACGGGCGCGTCATCGCCTGCGACACCCCCGACCGCATCCGGGAGGGGGTCACGGGCCACCTGCTGGAACTGCGCCCCCAGCGGGTTCGGGAGGCCGCCCGCGTGCTGGAGGGAACCCCCGGCGTCCTGGAGGTCCAGGTCTACGGGGACCGGCTTCACGTCTTCGTGGAGGACCCCCAGCGGGGCGAGGAGGCAGTCCGGGAGGCCCTGGCCCGCGCGGGCATCGGGGTGGACTCCATCCGTCCCACCCGTCCCCGCATGGAGCAGGCGTTCATTTCCCTGATCCGGAGGCGGCACTAATGGAATCCTGGAAACGCCGCGCTCAGGCCCTGCGGGCCGATACCTATGCCCTCTACCTGGCCTACCGGGATCCCCGCACGCCATGGTACGCCCGGCTGTTCGCCGCGCTGGTTGTCGGGTACGCCTTCAGTCCGGTGGACCTGATCCCGGATTTCGTCCCCGTCCTGGGCTACCTGGACGACCTGGTACTGGTGCCGCTGGGGGTGCTCCTGGCGCTGAAAATGATCCCGCCCGACGTCTGGGCCGAGAGTCGCCAGCGGGCAAAGGAGGAGATGATTTCGGGCCGACCGGTCCGCTGGGCCGCCGTCGTGGTTGTTGCGACCTGGTTGCTGGTCCTGGCGCTGGTTGCTGTGATTCTCTGGCGAACTCTGGGGAAGTAGGGCGAAACCCCGCAGTGGGGTTGCCCGACAGTTCTGGGACACGCGCGTTCGGAGTTGCCTTCTTCTGGAAAAGCCGTTATAATTCCTG
>JAPYWT010000361.1 GCA_028276215.1 Thermoflexus sp.
CGTCGGGCGGGATGAGGGCCGGGCGGCCCCGGATCAGGCGCCCCAGGGTGAAGATGAGCAGGTTGGCGGCCTGGCTCATCAGGGCCAGCCCGATGACCAGTTTGACGATGCTCCGCCGCATCAGCATATAGAGGCCGGCCGCGTAGAGTCCGCCGATGACGAAGGCCAGAACGGTCTCCATAGGCCCTCCTGGGAAATGACCAATGACAGAATGACCAATGACAAAATGACCAATGATAGAATGACCAATGACCAATGACAGAAGGCTCTGCGTTCTCTGCGCCTCTGCGGTGCATTGACTGCTCACTCCTCCGCCAGGGTGAAGATGATGGTCAGCATCACCCCGATGACGACCAGGTAGACGCCCACGTCAAACAGAAGAGGGGTGCCCACCTTGCCCAGTACCGGCAGAGCCGTCTCCGCCCACAGGCCGGTCATAAAGGGCTGGCCCTGCAGGACAGATAGTAGTCCGCTGCCGACGGCCATCAGCAGCCCGATGCCAATGAGGACGCGGGGGTCCACACCCAGGGTCCGGCGGGCCGCCGGCACGCCGTAGGCGATGGCGTAGAACGAGAAGGCCGCCGCGACGACCAGCCCTCCCACAAAGCCGCCCCCCGGCTCGTTGTGGCCGCGCAGCAGGATGAAGACCGAGAAGAGTAGCATCAGCGGGAACAGGTACCGGACCGCCGTAGACAGAATGAGCGAGAACATCAGACATCCTCCCCCAACCGACAGGTTCCCTCCGGCGGACGGCGCTCCACCTCCGCCGGTCCCTCCAGCCGCAGCCGGAGCAGGGCGTAGACGCCGATGGCCGCCACCGAAAGGACGGTAATCTCCCCCAAAGTGTCCAGCGCGCGGAAGTCCACCAAGATGACGTTGACCACGTTGCGGCCTTGGGCCCGGGTCCAACTGTTCTCCGCAAAGTACGAGGCCAGGTGGGACTGGCGGGGCACGGCCGTCGCGGTCAGCACCAGCGCGGTCATCAGGGCGCCGGCCAGGAGGGCCAGCAGGGCATCCCGGACGCGCGCTCTCCGGCCCGAAAAGGGCGCAAAGCGCGGCAGCCGGTAGACGACCAGGACGAACAGGATGACCGTCAGGGTCTCCACGGCGAACTGGGTCATTGCCAGGTCCGGCGCGCTGAAGAGCATGTAGATGATGGCCACGCCGTAGCCGATGACGCTCAGCGCGGCGGCCGCCGCCAGCCGCGAGGGGGTCAGTACGGCCATCAGCGCGGCAGCCAAGATGAGGACGGCGATGATCCCCTCGTAGGGCCGCACGTCCGAAAGGTCACCGATGGGCCCGCTCAGCCCACCCCGCAGGAGCAGCGCGGACCCGGCCATCCCGACGGTGGTGACAATGATGACCATCAGGTAAACCCGCAGATAGCCATTCTGTAGAAGGCGCGTCTGGGCGCGGGCCAGGCCGTTCAGGCCCGCCAGGAGCAGGGTGTACCACCGTTGCGGCCCCCACCGGCCCACCGCGTCCGCCAGAGGGCCTGCCCGGCGGATGACCCCGCGCGCGGCGTAGACGCCAGCCCCGGCCGCCAGGGTGAGGACGCTCAGAGCGAAGACCGTGTTGATCCCGTGCCAGAGTTTCAGTTCCACCGTCGTCGCTTCGGCCCGCACCGCGCTGACAGCCGCCGAGAGGAGGGAGTTGGCAATGACTTCCGGGAAGAGGCCGCAGGAGAGGCCCATCCCCGCCAGAAGGAGCGGGCCCAGGAGCATCGCGGGCGGCGCCTCATGCGGCTTCTTCGGCAGGTCGGCACGGCGCCGGAAGAAGGGGGCCAGCCCCACGATCCCCGCCACCGCCACCAGGAACACGTTGGCCAGGACTCCGGCGCCCGTCACCAGGGCCGCCGCGCGCGGGGCCTGGAGTTTGGCCTCGTAGAGCAGTTCTTTGTTGATGAAGCCCAGCATCGGGGGGAGCCCGGCCATAGAGAGCGCGGCCAGCCCGGCGGCGACGGCGGTGAGGGGCATCGCCCGCGCCAGCCCGCCCAGCCGCGTGACATCGCGGGTGCCCGTCTCGTGATCCACTGCCCCAGCGACCAGGAAGAGCGCGCCCTTGTAGAGCGCGTGGGCCAGCAGGAAGAGCATCGCCGCTTTGACGGAGAGGACGGTATCCAGCCCCAGCAGCAGGACCAGCGCGCCGAGGGTGCTGACGGTGGAGTAGGCCAGAATCCGCTTCAGGTCCCGCTGCCAGAGGGCCACCAGCGCGCCCAGGAGCATTGTGGCTGCGCCCGCCCCGACAACCAGGTAGTGCCAGGCATCGCTCCCGCCCAGGATGGGGCTCAGGCGGGCCAGGAGGTACACCCCGGCTTTGACCATCGTCGCCGAGTGCAGGTAGGCGCTGACCGGCGTGGGAGCCTCCATCGCGCCCGGCAGCCAGAAATGGAAGGGGAACTGGGCCGACTTGGTGAAGGCCCCGGCCAGGATCAGCAAGAGAATCGGCAGGTAGAGGGGGTGGCTCTGGATCGCCCGTCCGCCGTTCAGCAGCGCGGGGAACTCCAGACTGCCCCCGACCTGTCCCAGCAGGACCAGTCCGGCCAGCAGGGCCAGCCCTCCGGCGCCGGTCACCAGCAGGGCCTGGAGCGCCGCCGCGCGGGCCGCCTCCCGTTCGTGCTCAAACCCGATGAGCAGGAAGGAGGTGAGGCTGGTTAGTTCCCAGAAGATGAACATCGTCAAAACGTTACCGGCCAGGACCAGCCCCAGCATGGAGGCCATAAACGCCAGCAGGTAGACATAGAAGCGGCCCAGGTGGGGATGCCCGTACAGGTAGCGGCCGGCGTAGACCACGACCAGGGCGCCGATGCCGCAGATGAGGAACGCGAAGAGGAGGCTCAGCCCGTCCAGGTAGAACGAGAGGGAAACCCCCAGGTCCGGCGCCCAGGGGTAGGAGACGGCGACCGCCCGGCCCGCCGCGACCGGTCCCAGGTAGCGGACGAAGTAGGCGGTCAGCGCGGCGGGCAGGAGGGCCAGGAGCCAGCCCGATGCCCCGCGCGCCAGGCGGACCACCCCTGGCGCGGCGAGGGCCAGCAGAAATCCGGATAAGACCGCTGCGACCATACCCATCTGCATCTAAAAGAAAATATATTTTTCATTGCCGCCCGCCGGAGGCGGCTCCAAAATATCCTCTTCCGCCCCCCTTCCCAAAAAGCCAAACTTCAGGAGGCGGTGCAGCCGCTGGAGGTGGGGCGAGGGTCGGCAAAGACCAACCGCTGGCTGAAGGCCCAAAGAGGGCAGATTCAGTCAGCACAGACAGTCACCACAAGAGGTAATTTATTATCCCTGCAAACAGCCAGATGTCAAGCCTGAACCGTTGCAGGTGATTGTTCACCTGTTGGTAAAATCGGGGTATAATTGAAGACAATTGTGCTTGTGAGAGGAGGAGAGATGCGACTGCTCTTTCGTCTACCCCCGGTGAAGCCAGATGCGTTCCAGGTCCCCCAGTCCTGCCCTTACCCAGGATGTAAGGGGAAACACTTCCGTTTGGTGCAGGAAGTCCCCAAACCGCTGCGGGACACCCAGCATCGGGAGGTCACAGCCCGGCGGTATCGGTGTCTCCGCTGCGGCCGCACCTTTCGGGT
>JAPYWT010000362.1 GCA_028276215.1 Thermoflexus sp.
TGGACCTTCCCCTCCCGTTTCCCCAGGGTCCGCTTCACCTTCCGCATCAGTTCCTCCTGATGGGTCCGGGAGAGGTCCCCCAGAAACGCGGAGTACTGGATGCGGTCCAGGCCGTAGTCCAGGCAGTGGTCGGCCACTTTGGTCCGCACCCGGTCGTCGGGGATGTCGTAGACCACCAGGCAGCGCATGGTCACCACCGGGCAATGAACGGCTCGTAGGCGGCCCGCTCGCCCCGGACGAAGGTGGCAATGTGGCGGGCCTGGCTCTGCAGGATGACCCGCAGCGGCTGCCGCTTCTTCTCGTACCGCTCCGCCGCATCCAGCCGCTCCAGGACCTTCTCCGCCACCGACCGCCGGGCCTCCTCCGTCAGCCGCCCCGCCTCGTCCATCTCCAGTCTCATCCCCTTCGTCGTCATCCCCACCACCGTCCGGTCCACCACGACGGTGCGGAACTCCTCAATCAGGTCAAAGACCAGACTGGGCTTGCCGGGACGGTCGGCGTGGATGAAGCCGCCGTAGGGGTCCAGGCCCGCCAGGACCAGGGCCCGCTCCACCTGGCCGTAGAGGATGCCGTAGCCGTAGTTCAGGGCGGCGTTGACGGGGTCCTGCGCGCCGCGCGTGACCCGTCCCGGCCAGCCGTACGATTCCGGGACCACGGCCCCCAGGGCCTCCCAGTACCGCTGGGCCGCCCGGCCCTCTATGGACAGAATCTGATCCCGGACCTCCTCCGCGGTGTCCCCCCGCAGGTGGCGCAGGTCCTCCACCGCTTCCTGCACCCGCTCCGCCGCCTCGCGCAGGCGACGGGCCACCCCGGGGGCCGCCTCCTCCCGGTATTTGGCCGCGTAGCGGAGGAAGTTGGCCTGGTTGGTGATCTTGCCCCGCGCGAAGGCCACGGCCAGTTCCACCCCCCGTCGGTCCCGGTAGGCCAGCAACTGCTCCCGACGGGTCAGGACGGTCCCCGTCAGCCCGGCGGAGTAGAGGGCCGCGTAGGGCCGCCCGCCGGGGTCCAGGAAGTAAATGGGAATCCCGGCCGTGCAGCAGGCCTCCACCGCGTCGGCCGAAAGGGAGACGCCGGTCCCCAGCACCAGGACGGTCTCCAGGTGCAGGAGCGGCGCCTCGGCCAGGACCTCCCCGTCCCGGCTCACCCGCAGGCGGCCGTGGTGCCTGCCCAGGAAGGCCCCGTATTCGCTGATGACCAGTTGACGAACGACCGGCATCCCCTTCCTCTACCCCCCTACTCCCTACTCCCTACTCCATACTCCATACTCCCTACCCCATACCACCCATTCCCCTTCACCGCGTCCTTCCCCACGTGGGTGAACTGGCCCCAGAGGAGGTACGGCCAGAAGGGGGACCAGTCCTCCGCCTGGAGGGCGACGGTGCCCAGGAGGCCGGAGGTGGGGGATTCCCCCCGGCGGCGGGTGGAGTAACTCCAGACCTCCTCCCAGCGCAGGCCGTTCTCCACGACGCGCACCCGTTCGGCGGCGGCGATCAGCCCCCGGGGGTCGTCAAAGACCAGGGGGGTGTCGGAGAAGTGGCGGGTGAGGGCCTCCAGCCGTTCCATCAGCCGCTGGAAGAAGGGCCGGAAGGCGAAGCGGTCGGGCTTGACCAGCGCGGCCTGCTGGATCAGCCGGGTGGGAGTGAGGAAGCGCAGGACGACCACGGCCCCCGGCGGCGGGACCGGCACGGCCAGGACCTGGTCGTGGGTGATGGGGACGTCGGGGACATGGACGGTCCGGTCGCCGGAGCGGAGGACGGGCTGGCGGGCGCCGGTGAGGGGGTTCTCCGCCCAGACCTCGCGGATGGCCAGGGTGCCCCGCCGCCAGACGGGGCGGGGACGGCCGGGGGCCTCCTGGGGCAACCGGCGGCCCAGGCCGCCCCGCTCCAGTTCCGTCAGCGCCAGGACGACATAGGGGAAGAGTTGCATGGCGCGGGCGTAGAGGGTGAGGCCGAACTCCAGGGGTTCCCCCGCCTCGTAGCGGAAGAAGAGGCGGTCCTCCCCCTCCACGGGGTGGCCGCTGCCGGGGAGGGGGGGCTGGACGGTGAAGGGGCGAGGGATGTCCCGGCCCCGGTCGCTCTCGGGCCGCATGGTGCTGACCAGGAAGGCGACGGGGCACGCGGCGGCCAGGGGGCAGAGGGCGCACTCCGGGGCCTCCCGGTTCGTGCAGAAGCGGTCCAGGAGGGCGTGGTAGAGGGCCCCCCGGATGGCCGACCCCTGGTGCTCGTTCAGTTCCACCGGCGTCCGCACCTCGGTGACGAATCGGAGGCGGTGGGCGGTGAAGGCGTGCATGGTCTCCCCCTTACTCCACGCGCTCGTAGACGGTGAACCCCCGTCCGGCCTGCACCAGCCGGTAGGGCAACACCACGTCTATCCGGATCCGGTCCTTCCCCACCTGAATCTTCTCCGGTGCATAGACGTTGGCCTTCTCAAAGGTCAGGCCCGGCCCCCACTCGTCCAGGCGCTGGACGTGGCCCAGGGGGAAGGACCCCTTCGTCTGGTTCCAGGGGACCAGGGGGATAAACCCCTCGGGCGGCTGGTCGTCCGCCGTCTCCACCGTCTCCGGCGGCGCCAGCAACTGGAGGAAGGAACCCCGTTTGCCCAGGTAGGTCAGGTGGGGCAGGAGAGGGGCCACCGACTCCAGGAGCGCCGGTTCTCCCCCGATGGCCAGGTCCAGCGTCCCTTCCAGATGGACGTACTCCCGAAAGGCGATGGTCCGCTGCATGGCCCGGTCCCGTTCCTCCGCCTCCCGCTCCGGCTTCAGGATTTTGGCGAAGAGCCCGGTCACCGCGGCCCGGCGGGGGGGCCGAAGGGCCAGCCGCAGCGCCCGAATCTGCTCAAAGGCCTGGCGGCCCCCGGCCACGCCCCGCACCCGGATCGCCACGTCCAGCAGGGCCATGCGGATGGCGAAGGGGGTCGGCACCAGCAGACTCTTGCCTCCGGTGGAGGTCGCCTCCCCTGGCTTGAGGGAGAAGAGGCCAACCGGCTGGTACCGTGCGACGAGCCAGCGCATCCTATCCTCCTTCGCCGAACAGGCGGTAGGGACGGGTCGTCTCCAGAATCTGCCGCATGGTGGCCGCGAACCCGGCCATATCGGTGAAGGGGTAGACCCGCAGATGCTGGCCCGCGGGGTCCAGCGCCTGGGCGACCCGCTGGACCTGCTCCCGGTAGTCCTCCGCCAGAGGGCTGATGGTGGGCGCCGGGAGCACGGCGTGGCTCACGGTGACCACCCCCTCAAAGGCGACGATGTGCGGGTTCTGGGTGCCGCGCATGGCGCCGTTGGGCTCCACGAAGGTGTAGAGGACGCTCTCCAGGAAGGCCTGATACCGCCGCAGCCGCTCCTCTTCGGGGATGGCGTAGGTCTGGCTGATGTCGTTGAAGCCGATGCGGGCCAGTTCAAAGGTAGCGACGGCGGCGTAGATGCCGGAGGACGCCGGGCGGTGGAAGATGGGCTGGGCCTGGGCCTCCTCCCCTTCGCCCCCCCGTTCCTGGGCGTAGCGGACGTGGAAGTAGGACTCGGTCCGCACCTTATCCGGCAGGCCGACGACCCACCCGAACTCGGCGACCGACTTGCGGGGGAT
>JAPYWT010000363.1 GCA_028276215.1 Thermoflexus sp.
GATGACGCTGGAGGAGGCGCTGGAAGTGACCAAAATCTACAGCGTGGCGGGGCTCCTGCCGCCGGATACACCGCTGGTCCGTCACCGCCCCTTCCGGGCTCCTCACCACACCATCAGTTATCCGGGACTGGTCGGCGGCGGCCACTGGCCTCGCCCGGGCGAAATCTCCCTGGCCCACCGGGGCGTCCTCTTCCTGGACGAACTGCCGGAGTTCAACCCGCACACGCTGGAGGCGCTCCGCCAGCCAATGGAGGATGGCATCGTCTCCATCGCCCGCTCCACGGGGACGCTGGTCTTTCCCAGTCGCTTTATGCTCATCGCGGCGATGAACCCCTGCCCCTGCGGGTACTACGGCGACCCGGTGAAGGAGTGTACCTGCAGTCCGGCGGCCATCGCCCGCTACCAGAAGCGCATCTCGGGGCCGCTGCTGGACCGGATAGACATCCACGTGGAGGTGCCGCGGGTGGACTATGCCAAACTGACGGACGACCGGCGGGGGGAGCCGTCGGCGGCCGTTCGGGAGCGGGTGGAGCGGGCGCGGGAGATGCAGCGGCGCCGTTTTGCGGGCACCCCGCTGACCTGCAACGCCGACATGGGCCCCACCGACGTGCGGGAATACTGTCGGCTGGATGAGAGCGGGCGGGCACTGGTGCGGGCGGCGATGCAGCAGTTGCAGATGAGCGCGCGGGCTTTCCACCGCATCCTCAAACTGGCCCGCACTATCGCCGACCTGGCCGGCAGCGACCGAATAGAGACGGCCCACCTGGCGGAGGCGATTCAGTACCGGCCGAGGAAGTAGCAGGGAGCCGGTCGCACGGCGCATGTCGCAGGGAGCAAGAAGCAAATCCAGGAGGTGGCTGATGCTAGGACGGTTTGTTTTAAGTGATTATGTAGCAGAAGCGATGGCGCATGCAATCTACGACAAGTTGGAGGACAGCACATTTGCTGGGAGAATCCCCCTCTGTCCTGGGGTGGTCGCCTTCGGAAATACTCTGCGCGAGTGTGAGGAAGAACTGCGATCCACCTTGGAGGAATGGATTCTGGTGGGTCTGAAACTGGGTCACCCACTGCCTGTACTGGCGGGAATTGACCTGAACAGGGAGCCAACCCATGCGATGGTCGCCCTGCAAGCGTAGAGAATTTATCCGGCGGCTGCGGAAACTCGGTTTTGATGGCCCCATTAAAGCGGTCGCTTTCCTGGAATCCCGCGGCCACCGATATGCCCTGGTGGGGAGCATGGCCCTTTCCCAATGGATTTGTTCGGCCGTCTATCCGTAGCATCCGTGTGAATCCGTGTACTGCCCGATCAAAAGTGTCAGGTGACCAGAAACTCAACTACAAATCACGCATCACGTATTACGCATCACGCATCACGCATCACGCATCACGCATCACGCATCACAAATCCAACCCCGGAGGGAAAACATGACCGAACACCGAGTGCTGGCCGAATACACCTACACCGTCCCGACTGTGGAGCGGGGTTACACCGGGCAGACCCTCTACGTCAACCTCTCCGACTACACCATCGCCGCCAAACCGGTCACCGATGAGATGAAAGAGAAGTTCGTCGGCGGCCGGGGCTTCGGCCTCTGGCTCCTCTGGCACGGGACCCGCGACGACACGAAGTGGAACGACCCGGAGAACGAAATCATCATCTCCTCCGGCCCCATCGGCGGCATCACCCAGTACCCCGGCTCCGGCAAATCCCTGGTCGTCACCATCTCCCCTCTCACCGACATCCCCATAGACTCCAACGTCGGCGGACACTTCGGCCCCCTCCTCAAGTTCGCCGGGTGGGACGCCATAGAAATCCAGGGCAAGGCCGACCGGGAGGTGGTCGTCGTCATTGACGGACAGAAAGGCCGCGTCACCATAGAAGAGGCCCCCGATGCCCCGGTGGACACTCACCTCATCGGCGAGTGGCTCATCCGCCAGATGGCGGAAAAAGAAGAGGACCGCTACTTTATGTCCGCCGTCTCCGCCGGACAGGGGGCCGAACACACCCGCATCGGCTGCCTCAACTTCGCCTTCTACGACCGCCGCCGGGGCGCGTTCCGCTTCAAGCAGGCCGGCCGGGGCGGCACCGGCACCGTCTTCCGGGATAAACGCATCAAGGCGCTGGTGGTCAAGAGCCCGCCCGTCCGCGCCGACTCCGTCCACCCCGCCGACCCGGAGCGCATCGCCCGCGCCGGTATGCGCCTGCACAAAGAAATCCACGACTACGACGACTCCCAGAACCGCATGCGCCGCCGGGGCACCTCCTACCTGGTCCAGATTATGAGTGACTACGACCTCCTCCCCGTCCACAACTTCAAATACGGCGGCCATCCCGATGCTTCCAAAATCAACGGCGATGTCTGGGAGGCCCGCTTCACCCAGGGGCTGCCCGACGGCTGCTGGTACGGCTGCACCCTCTCCTGCTCCCACGCCGTGGACCGCTACACCGTCCGCACCGGCCCCTACAAGGGCCAGACGGTCATCGTGGACGGCCCCGAGTACGAGACCATCGCCGGCGTCGGCTCCAACTGCGGCATCTTTGACCCCGACGCCATCCTGGAGATCAACTTCTACTGCGACACCTACGGCATAGACACCATCTCCTTCGGCACCCTCACCGCCTTCGTGATGGAGTGCTACGAGGCCGGCATCCTGGACAAGGAGAAGACGGGCGGGCTGGAACTCCGGTTCGGCAACGCCGACGCCGCCATTGAACTCCTCCACCAGATGGGCCGGGGCGAGGGCTTCGGCAAAATCGCCGGACAGGGCGTCCGGTATATGAAGAAATACTTCGTGGAGCACTTCGGCGCCGACCCCCAGTTCGTCCAGGACATCGGGATGGAGGCGAAGGGGCTGGAGTACTCCGAGTACGTCTCCAAAGAGTCGCTGGCCCAGCAGGGCGGCTACGGTCTGACCAACAAGGGCCCCCAGCACGACGAGGCCTGGCTCATCTTTATGGACATGGTCAGCAACCTGCTGCCGACCTTTGAGGACAAGGCGGAGGCACTCCACTACTTCCCGATGTTCCGCACCTGGTTCGGGCTGGTGGGCCACTGCAAACTCCCCTGGAACGACATCATCCCGCCCGACAACAAGTACACCCCCGAACCGGCCAAAATCCCGGCCCACGTCCAGAACTACGTGGACCTCTTCTCCGGGGTGACGGGGAGGCAGATCACCCGCGAGGACCTCATCACCATGTCGGAGCGGGTCTACAACTTCCAGCGGGTCTTCAACCTGCGCCGGGGCTACGGCCGTCGGGAGCACGACAACGTCCCCTACCGCTCCATGGGGCCGGTGACGGTGGAGGAGTACGAGTCGCGCGCGGAGCGGTACGACAGGCAGTTACGGGAACTGCTGGGGCTGGACCCGACGAAGATGACGACCCAGGAGAAACTGGCCGCGCTGCGGAAGTACCGGGAGGAGCAGTACGAGCGGCTGAAGGACGCCGTCTACGCCCGGCGGGGCTGGACCCGCGATGGCGTCCCCACGGTGGAGACTCTGCGGCGGCTGGGGATTGACTACCCGGACGTCGTCGCGGTGGTACAGCGGTATCTGTAGACGACGGGGTGGCG
>JAPYWT010000364.1 GCA_028276215.1 Thermoflexus sp.
CCTGGCACGTTCGGTTTTTGTCCTTTATCGGGCCAGCGAGCGGGGGTCCAGCGCGTCCCGCAGGCCGTCACCCACGAAGTTGATGCTCAGAACCGTCAGCACAATCAGGGTGCCGGGGAAAATCCAGAGCCAGGGGGCCGTCTCAATGTAGTTGTAGGCCCCCTCCAGCATATTGCCCCAGGTGGCGGTGGGCGGCTGGACACCCAGGCCCAGGAAACTGATGTAGGCTTCCAGAGTGATGGCGTTGGCAACGCTCAGGGTGGCGGAGACCACAATCGGGGCAATGGCGTTGGGAAGGATGTGCTGGAAGATAATCTGCCCGGTCGGCGTGCCGGTGGCCCGCGCGGCCAGGATGTACTCGTTCTCCTTGATGGAGAGAAACTCCGCCCGGACGATGCGCGCCAGGTACATCCAACTGGTCGCCCCGATAATCAGAACGATGACCACGACGCTGCCGCTGAAGGTGCGGCCGAAGAGGGTGAGGTTGGGCACCCTTCCGCCGAAGAATTTGGCCATGACCAGGAGGAGGAAGAGTTGGGGGATGTTCAGCATGGCCTCGGTGAAACGCATCAGGATGCTATCCAGCCAGCCGCCGTAGTAGCCCGCCAGCGCGCCGACGGTGACGCCGATGACCACTTCCACCAGCATCGCGGTCAGGCCGATGAGGAGGGAAATCTGCCCGCCGTAGATAGTGCGGGCCAGGATGTCCCGCCCGACGGTGTCGGTGCCGAAGGGGTGCTCATGGGAGGGAGGCTGGAGGCGCATCGTCGTGTCGGTGAGGTTGGCATACGCCTCCGTAAAGAACAGCGTGCCACCCACCGAGTAAAGGACCAGCAGAAACAGCGTGACCAGGCCGAAAAGGGCCATTTTGTGGCGGCGGAAGCGGCGCCAGAACAACTCCCGCAGGGTGAGGGGCGGGGCTTCCTCTTCGGTATCTGGTAAATTGGTGATTGGTAGATTGGGCATGGGTATGTTGGTGCTAATGGGGAGTGATCAGGTTTTTCATCACCCGGGCGCGCAATCCGATCAGGGTCAGACCGACAACTTCCTGCCGGATTTCATCATAGCGGACGACGATGCCTTCGCCAATATCCATGCCGATGGCAGGGCGCGGTTCGCCTATAGAAAGATACAGAACATCTGCTTCTTCGTCATAGTCCCAGGTAATCGTTGCCGGTTTCTCCAGGATTTTCACCACTCCAGTAATTACCTACCCGAATCGGCTTATAGTGATGTAGCGCAGGCTATGAGCCTGCATGCAGGCCTGGCGGCCTGCGCTACAGGGGCGTGCCTTCGCCAACGTCTCTTATGGTGCCTGCCCGGAGGTCCCCTGGTAGGTAGTTACCCACTCCACTACTCGTACCGTATCCTGGGGTCCAACCACGCGTACACAATATCGGTCAGAATCTGGAAGACCACTACGGCGACGGCAATCATCATCAGGATGCCCATGACCACCGGCGTGTCGCCCCGGGAGACGTGGTCCAGGAAGAGACGGCCCATACCGGGCCAGGCGAAAATCCGTTCGGTGACGATGGCCCCCGCCAGCAGGAAAGGCAGGTCCAGCCCGACGACGGTCACAATGGGGAGCGAGGCGTTCTTCAGCGCGTGGATGAAGATGATGGTCGGGCGGGGCAGCCCTTTGGCGCGCGCGGTGCGGATGTAGTCCTGGCTCAGCACCTCTAACATCGCGCTGCGGATGTAGCGGCTGTACGCGGCGAAGTAGATAAACGAGAGGCTGAAGACCGGCAGGACCATATGCAGGGCCACCTGAGCGGGAGTCTTGCCCACCTCGGGGTCAAACATCCCCACCGTGGGCAGATACGGCAGTCCCCAGCGCTTGAAGTTGACGGCGAAGATGTACATGGAGAGCAGGGCGACGAAGAAGATAGGCATGGAGTAGCCGATAAAGGAGATGGCCGTGATCAGGTGGTCCAGGAAGGAGTACTGGCGGAGGGCGGAGTACATCCCGATGACCAGCGATCCCACGATGATGACCAGTTCGGTGACGCCCATCAGGAGCAGTGTATTGGGCAGACGGTCCCAGATAACCTGCACCACGGGCTTCTTGGCGACCAGGGAGACGCCGAAATCGCCGCGCAGGACTCCCTTGCGGCGGCCCGGCGTCTCCGGGACGCCGTCGCCGTCCAGGTCCATTTTCGTCCAGTCGTTGCCGATGAGCCAGTAGAGGTACTGCATATAGAGGGGCTGGTCCAGCCCCAACTGGCGGGCCAGCCGCTGCCGGTCCTCGGAGCGGGTGACCTGACGCCCGCCCAGCGTGGCCAGCGGGTCCCCCATGTTCTGCATCAGCACGAAGAGGATAATGCTGATGATGAACAGCAGCGGGATAGCCTGAAGGAGCCGACGGATGACGTAGCGCAGCATCGCCTGACCCGAAAAGGGATTGTCAGGGTGGCCGAAGGCAATGCCTTCGGCCACCCTGATGGATTTACTGGCTCAGGTCCCACTCCACGATGTTGAAGAACGGCGTCGCGCCGGAGAGGCGGACGTTCTTCAGGCGCGGGCCCACCGCCCAGATGTCCGGGTCCTCCCAGACGCCCAGCCAGTAGACCTTCTCATAGATGAGGCGGGTGATCTTGTGGAAGGTCTGCTGCCGCTCGGCGGGGTCCACCTGGGTGGCCTGCAGTTTGAAGAGGCCGTCCAGTTCCTCATCGCAGACGGATTGCCAGTTGACGCCGGAGGGGTTCTCATCGCTGGGAATTTCACTGCAGAGCCAGTCGGCGGTATCGGGGTCGGGGTATTGGGGAGTCGTTGAGTACTCAAAGATGTCGTACTGGCCGGTGGCGCAGGGGCCGCCCTCGCCGTAACTGTTGAAGAAGATGTCGGAGTCGGCGTTGGCCAGTTCCAGTTTGATCCCGACCTGGGCCAGTTGCTGCTGGGCCACCGCCTGGACGTCCCGGCGGATCTCGCGGGTCGTGGTGCCCAGGGTCAGCACCAGTTCCACGCCGTCCTTATCCCGCACCCCGTCGCCGTTGGTGTCCTTCCAGCCGGCCTCGTCCAGCAGTTGCTTGGCCCGCTCCGGGTCGTAGGGCCAGGGCTCCAGCGTCGGGTCCTGCCAGGGGGTGTTGGCCCAGTAGGTCGCCGGAGGCTTGGTCAGGCCCAGCAGGAGGTCCTTGCAGACGGAGAAGCGGTCAAAGGCCAGCGCGATGGCCTGCCGGACCCGCACGTCCTTGAGCGCCGGATGCCCCTTCTCCGGGTGGAGGTAGAAGTACCAGCCCTCGTTGTAGCCGGAGAAGACCTTGACCATATGGACACCGGCCTGCTCCAGGGTGGGGATGTCCGAGTAGGCGATGAAGGTGCCCAGGTCGCCGTCGCCGGCCTTCAGGGCCGCCACCTGGGAGGCGTCGTCGGGGACGATGCGGATGAAAATTTCGTCAATCTTGGGCCGACCCAGCCAGTAGTTCTCGTTGGCCACGAAGCGGATGAAGGAGCCGGACTCCCACTCTTTGAAGACGAAGGGGCCGCAGCCGACGGTGGGCGCGCGGTTCCACTCGGCGTTGTCAATGGTGCCCTCTTTCTCAAAGACCGGGCGCAGGATGTGGGCCGGC
>JAPYWT010000365.1 GCA_028276215.1 Thermoflexus sp.
CGAGAGCGCCCTCTCCACCCTGGCAACCCGGGTTCCCGAAGGGCTACCGAAGGGAAAGGGCGCTTCCAGCGCCCTGGGCAACCTCAGCCAGGCCGTTTACGGCCTGGCCCACCGGGCTCCCAATGATTTTGGGACACACCCTTTGAATCAGCGCAGTTGCAGGAAACCCCGATTTGGGGTAAACTATTTCTGTACCATCCCCACTCGCTATCCGAACGGGTTTGATGACGGAAAGCCGGCCGACTACTACACCGACGCCGACAGCCAGCAGGCCATCCGCTGTGCAGAGGCGATCCTCCGGTTCTGTGCGGATCGCATGGCTGGATAGGGAAGGGGCCATCGCCGAACTGGCCGAACGGGCCCGCGCGCTGCTGGCGGAAGACCCGCGCGTCCTGGCCGTGGGCCTCTTCGGCTCCCTGGCCCGCCGCCAGGCCCTCCCCAGCAGCGATGCCGACCTCCTCATCGCCCTGCACAGCCACCCCCTGGCCCGCTGGTTTGACCGCATCCCCGAATACGCCGCCGCCTTCGCCGATACGTCCCTGCCGGTAGAACCCTTTCCCTTCACCCTGGACGAACTGTACCGCCTGGCGGCCCATCCCGGATTCCTGCGCACCGCGCTCCGGGACCTGGTCCCCCTGGCCGGTGACCCGGCTATCTGGCGGCGCCTGGCCGCAGCCGAACCGGCTGCCAACTCCGAAAGGGGTCTTTAGACCCCGACCCCTCCCAGCAAGGAGGCACCCATGGAACCGACAACCCGCCGTACCCATCCCCTGACCGCAGGGCTGGTGGCCCTTTCCCTGCTCCTGCAGGTCGCGTTCCCTGCGCTGGCCGCGCCCCTCCCCGCCCGCGCCGTCCCCTCCACCGCCCTCTTCCCGCCCTGGTACGTTCTCCCCCAGTCCGCCCCCCAGGTCGTGGAGACGGTGGTCGTTGGGACGGGCCAGCCCGTAGAGATCGCCCAGTCCACCCCGCCCGGCACCGTCCTGGAGCGGGCCGTCGTCCTGGATGACGGCGGCGCGGCCTGGTTCTGCGGCGGCCTCTCCCCCGGCCAGGCCGGCACCCTCCTCTGGGTCTCCGGCGACCGGGTCGGACTGGGGCCGGGCCTGGCCCCGGGCCGCACCGCGCGCCTGGCCCTCCTCGTCCGGCCCGCGGCCGGCGCCCCCGCCCCGGCCCTCGCCGCCTCCGCGCCGGCCCCCGCCGACATCGGCCCGATGCAGGCCGGCCCTACCACCCTGGCCATCGCCAAATCCGATAACCCCGACCCCGTCGCCCAGGGCGCGGAGTTGACCTACACCATCGTCGTCACCAACACCGGCTCCGAGGCCGCCGCGCGGGTCGTCGTCTCCGACACCACCCCCGCCGGGACGACCTTCGCCTCCGCGGCCGTCCTGGACGGCGGCGGCGCCATCTGGTTCCATGGCGGCCTCTCCCCCGGCCAGACCGGCACCTACATCTGGTTCACCAGCGACTTCATCGGCATCGGGGGCGGCCTCCCCGCCGGGAGCCACGCCGTCCTCCAGTTCGTCGTCCGGCCCACCGTCCCCACCGCCGACGGCACCGTCCTCCACAACGACCAGTACGGCGCCAGGGCCGACAATGCCCCCTTCGCCCCCGGCGCGGACGTGACCACCACCGTCCACGCCCCGGCCTTCGCCCTGGGCAAAGTCGCCGCCACCGACCCCATCACCGCCGGCGCGCGGCTCACCTACACCGTCTTCCTGACCAACGTCGGCCACCTGACTACGACGGCGCCGTACACCATCGTGGAGACCCTCCCGGCGAACACCCTCTACGCCGACTCCGTCCCGCCCGCGTCGGTGGACGGGAGCACCCTGACCTGGGTGCTCTCCGACCCCATCCCCCCCGGCGGGGCCGCGCAGGTCACCTTCGCCGTCACCGTCACCGCGCCGCTAACCGACGGCACCCCCATCGTCAACGCCGACTACCGGGCCTCCTCCGCCGAGGTCACCCCCACCGCCTTCGGCGCCCCCGTCACCGTCACCGTCCGCTCATGGCCGACCCTTTCGCTGACCAAGACGGATAGCCCCGACCCCGCCCCCGCCGGTGGCCTGGTCACCTACACCCTGACCGTCGCCAACGACGCGGGCGCCATCGGCCCGGCTCTGGGCCTCGTCGTCACCGATACTCTCCCGTCCTACGTCCAGTTCCAGAGTTGCGACGACTGCACCCACAGCGCCGGGACGGTCACCTGGACGCTGGGCACCCTGGGCGTGGGCCAGTCCCGGAGCCTCACCCTGGTCGGCCGCGTCTACAGCCCTCTCCCCAACGGGACGGTGTTGACCAATCAGGCCGGGGCGACCGCGACCCACGCGCTGGCGCCGGTGGACATTTCCGAGACGACGACCGTCTCCTCCGCCCCGGCCTTCACCGTCACCAAGACAGTCTACCCGACCGCGGTGGTCGCCGGAACCGTCGTCACCTACACCATTATCGTCACCAACACCGGCAACGAGACGGCCCTCAGCGCCACCGTCACCGACACCCTCCCCACGGGCTTCGCCTTCGGCGGCATGGTGCAGGGCCCGACGCCCTCCCAGAGCGGGAACGACCTCATCTGGTCGGGCCTGGTGGTCACCGGTACGGTCTGGCCTCCGGGCTGGCTCGCCCCGCCCGGCCCGCTGAGGCTGGTCTTCACCGCCACAGCCTACGGGAGCGGGACGTACTACAACGCCGTCACCGTCACCCAGGGCGCGGTCGGGGCCGCCACCGGGCCCACCGCCCCGGTCTACGTCGGCGCGCCCGACCTCCACATCACCAAGAGCGACAGCCCCGACCCGGCCACGCCGGGCCAGCCGCTGGTCTACACCCTCCGCTACACTAACACCAGCGCCGTCCCCGCCACCGCCGTGGTGGTGACCGACACCCTGCCGGCCTTCATCGCTGGCGGGTACGCCAGCAGGCCCTACAGCGGCACCATCGCTGCCGGGGAGACCATCACCTGGAACCTGGGCACCCTGGGCGGGAACAGTTCCGGCTCCATCCAACTGGTCGTCACGCTGACGGTGCCCATCGCCGACGGGACGGTGCTCACCAACACCGCGGGCATCGCCTGCGCTGAGGGCGTCGCCGCCCAGACCGGCCCGGTCACCACCACCGTCCGCAGCGCCCCGGCCTTCGCGGTGACCAAAGTCGCCTCCCACGACCCCGTCCGCCCCGGCGACCGGGTCACCTTCACCATCGCCGTAACCAACACGGGCACGGAGAACGCCAGCGGCGTCGTCCTCACCGACGCGCTCCCGGCCCACACCGCCTTCGCCGACGCGACGCCCCCCTACGTCGGCCCGACGGACGGCGTCCTCACCTGGACGGTCGGGGCGCTGAACGTGGGCGCGATGGCCGTCTACACCGTCGCCGTGACCGTGGACTTCCCGCTGACAAACGGCCTCCAACTGGTCAACCGGGCCTCCGTCTCCTCTGACCAGGGCGTGACGGGCACCGCGGCCGCCACCGTCACCGTCCAGAGCGCCCCCGTCCTCTCCCTGGACAAGGCCGACGGCCCAGACCCCGTCCCCTCCCTGGGCACGCTGGTCTACACCCTGACCTTCA
>JAPYWT010000366.1 GCA_028276215.1 Thermoflexus sp.
AGGTGATTGTCACCTTTTTATCTTTATCGCATATGCACCTGCACCGGCCCCCGGACGTTATCCCCTTCGTTCGTCTCCGGGACCGTCTCGGCGGGGTCGTAGGGCCAGGAGTCCACCACCGCGTAGAGGATGTGCGGGTTGGGCGTGGCGGCGAAATACCCCCGCCAGTAGGTGTAGCCCACCGCGCCCTGATCGGAGCGCAGGGCCCGCGCCTCGCCCGGCGCCAGCCCCGGCACCCGCCAGGCCACCCCCTCCGCGCAGACGTCGTTCCAGGGGATCCCCGGCGCCGGTGTCCGGCTGGGGTCCAGGTAGAGGTCCACCCAGAAGGGCCCCGCCGGGGCCGAGCCGACGTTGCGGACCGTCACCGTGACCACCACGGACTCCCCCGCCGTGGGCGTGATGGGGCTCCAGACGATGCTCTCCACCACCAGGTTGGGCCCGTGGTTCCGCAGCACCAGCGGCAGGTAGACGTAGTGGGTCGGGATGGGCACCAGGGTGAGGGTCGCTGTGGCGACCGCGCCGTCGGCTGTCGCGGTGAGGACCACCGTCCCGGTCACCGTCCCGGCCCGGAAGGTCGCCAGCGCGACCCCGCCGGCGGTGGAGGCCGGGTTGGGGGTCACGGTCCCCAGCAGCGCCGACAGGGTGAAGGTGACCGGCGTCCCGTCGGCGACGGGGTTGCCGTAGGCGTCGGTGACGGTGGCGGTGATGGCGGCGGTGCTGGCGCCGTCGGCCACCAGCGTCGTCGGGTGGACGGCCAGGGTCAGGGTGTACGGCGGGCCCGGAATCAGCCGCAGCGTCGCCGTCGCCACCCGCGAGTCTACTGTCGCTGTCAGCACCGCCGTGCCCACCGTCGTCCCGGCCGTGAAGGTCGCGGTGGCGACGCCGTTCACCGTATGGGCCGGGTCGGGCGCGACCGTCCCCAGCGCGGGGGCCAGGGCGAAGTCCACCGGCGTCCCGTCGGCGACGGGGTTGGCCGCGCAGTCCCGCACCGTGGCGGTCAGCAGGGCCGTCCCGCCCACCGGCAGGACCGCCGGGTCTACGGCCAATGCCACCGACGCCGGCAGGCCGGGGGTGATGACCTGAACCCACTGGGCACCCGACGAGGCCGCACCCGCGCGGGCCTCGGTAGAGGCCAGGCCGCTGGATGTCCCGGCCACCAGCGTCGCGCGGGCCACGCCGCCCACCGTCGTCGTGATGTACATCTGGCTACCATTCTTGGCGAAGAGCAGGCCGATGCTGGCGGTAAACGTCACCACCGTCCCGTCCCGCACCGGGTTGTTGTAGGCGTCGGTGACGGTGGCGGTGACGGGCGCGGCCTGGCAGACCCGCAGGGTCGCGGGCACCTGGTAGACCACTGTCGCCGGGACGTTGGCAACCACAGTGAAGGGGTTGCTGACGGCCAGAACCGTCGGCGTGGCGGCCAGGGAGACGGTGATGCGGTCGGCCACCCAGGCGCGGGTGATGGTGACCAGCGGCTGGGCCACGCCGCCCGTCCAGGACGACCAGGTCGTCGGGGCCAGCGTCCCGGTGGTGTCGGTCAGGGCCAGCGCCCCGGAGAAGTCCGCCACGACGTTGCCGAACGCGTCCGTCGCGGTGACCGTCAGGCCGAAGGCGACACCCGCCGTCTGCGGGTCGGGGACGGGGGCCAGGGCCAGCGCGGCCACCGGCCCGGGCCGAACGGTGACCGTCGTGCTGTCTGTCGCCGCGCCCAGGGTGCCGGTCACCGGCCAGGTTCCGGCCACCGTCGCCGAGAGGACGTGGTTGCCCGGCGGCGGGCCCAGGAACGCGTTCCCGCCGGAGGTGGCAAAGGTCACCCCGGCCGTCGCCGTCCAACTGTTGCCGAAGGCGTCGGTGGCGACGGCCGTATAGGTCACCAGGTCTCCGGCGGTGACGACCGCACCGCGCGGCGCGATGCTCAGACTCACCGCGGGGCCGGGGGTGACGGTCACGCCCGTCGTGGCGACCACTTCCCCACTCGCTCCGGCAATGGTGCCGGTGACCGGGAAGTTCACGCCCGCCACCGTCGCCGAGAAGACGTTGTTGCCCGGCGGCGTGCCCAGGAACGCGTTCCCGCCGGCGGTGGTGAAGGTCACTTCCGCAGTGGCGTTCCAACCGTTGCCGAAGGCGTCGGTGGCCGTGGCGGTGTAGGTCAGGAGTTGCCCGGCCCCAACCGTGGCGTTGACGGGCGCCAGGGCCAGCGCGACCGCCCGGTTGTGGGTCACGGTGAAGGGATTGCTGGCGCTCTGGATCGTGCCCGAAATGGCCCGGATGGGCTGATTGGCCCGCGCCACGGTGATGCTGACGACCTGGGAGGCCAGGACGCCGTTCACAAAGGGGTCGCTGACGGCGGGCTGGAGCGAACCGGTCACGTCGGAGAGGACGACCGTCCCATTGAACCCGGCCGCGACGTTGCCGAAGGCGTCGTGGGCCGTGATGGCGATGGTGAAGTCCACGCCCGCCACCTGGTCGGCGATGGGCCCGAAGACGAAGTAGGCCACGTTCCCGGCGGTGAAGGTGACGGGGACGGAGGCGGAGGCCGGCCCGGCGGTCGCGGTGACCCACGCCGTCCCGGCGACGGTGGAGGTCAACTGCGCCGTGGCCAGGCCGTTGGACGTCGTCCAGCCGGAGGCCGGGAGGAGCGCCCCCAGCGAGGTCGCGAAGGCCACGGGCGTCCCGTCCAGCACCGGGTTCGTCCACTGGTCGGTCACCGTCGCGGTGAGCGTGGAGAGGGTGCCCACGGGGAGGGTGTCCGGCACGGCGGCCAGGGTGACCGTGTACGGCGGGCCGGGGATGACGTCCACCGTCGCGGTGGCCTGATTGTCCGTCAGGTCATACTCCGGCGCGGCGGTCGTGGCGGTGGCGGTGTTGACCACCGTCCGGGTGACCGGGCCCCAGGACGTCGCCGGGGCCTGGGCCACCAGGGTGATGACGGCGGCCGCGCCCGGCGCCAGGTTCGCCGTCCAGACCGTGCCGGAGTCCCAGGTGGCGCCCGTCGCCTCGGAGTAGACGGCGGTGAAGCCGGCCGGGAGGGTGTCGGTGATGCGGGTTCCCGTCGCGGCCAGCGAGCCGGCGTTGGTCACCCGCAGGGTGAAGGTGACCTGTCCGGTCGGGCCGATGACGTCGGGCTCCACCCGCCACTTGCCCACGACCAGGTCGGCGGTCTGGACGGTCGTCGTCGCCGTCGCGGTGACGGGTGGGGTCTGGTCGCTCTGCAGCCGGGCCTGGTTGGTCAGGACCGTCCCGTCGGGGAGGAGATCAACGGTGACCGTCAGGACGACGGTCTGGGAACCGTCCAGCGGCGAGAGCGCGGGCCAGTACCAGCCAGCGGTGTTGCCCACCTGGGTGCTGGTGGGCGGGCTGGCGGAGACCAGGGTTACACCCGTCGGCAGGGTGTCCGTCAGCCGGACGTTCGTGGCGACCGCGTCGCCGGTGTTGGTGAAGGTCAGGGTGTAGACCAGCGTGCCCAGGGAGGGGACGGGGTCTGGGCCGTCGGCCTTGTCCAGGGAGAGGACGGGGGCGCTCTGGACGGTGACGGTGGCGGCCGCGGTGCCCGTCACGCCCTG
>JAPYWT010000367.1 GCA_028276215.1 Thermoflexus sp.
ATGGTGGCCAGGTCATAGGTGTTCACCATTTTGCCGAAGGTCAACTGCTGGGTATAGGAGGCCCAGCGGGGGTAATGGAGGCGAATGGTCTCCCGGAAGACCTCCTTCGCTTCGTAATCCATAAAGTGTTCTCGCAGTTTGTCATCGCTGATTACAGCGATGCGTCCGTCCTCGCCCGGGATGCGGCACAACGCGGCCAGGTCGGGCGTAGGGAGTGGAGAAGGCGTGGGCGTCGGGATAGGGGTAGTTGTCGGAGATGGCGTGAGTGTAGGCGTGGGTGTAGGGGAAGCGGCGGGCCGAGAGGTCGCCGTGGGAAGAGGACGGGTGGGCGTTCCCGTTCTCTCAGGGATGGATGGGGTTGTACAGGCGGCGAGAAGTATAAGCATGACTATGCCGGGCAGGAAAACGATATTTCTGATCTCTGAATGGATTCTCATACTTCCTCCTCGCATCATTTGTGCAGAAGGGCCCAACGAGTTGCGGCTGAGCGGCAGCGCCGAAGGCGCTGTCCGCTCCAGCCGCAGGTTGGGCCTTCAGCGCTGTTCCAGTGCCTCTCTCACTCGTGGCTCCCGCAGCAACTCCCGCCATACCTCCGGCGGCGTCTTCCCGACCCACCCCCTCACCCGCTCCCGCCACCACTCAACCTCCCCGCGCAATTCCGGACTCCCTTTACCCGCCAACTTCTCCAGAAAAGCCTTCATCCGCTCCACCCACCTCCAACCGAACCGCCATTCTCCCCTCTCACCCACCAGCATCTCCAGCCCCGGCCGCGCTTCTACCAGCAATGCCTCCGCCTCTTTCCTCAATGCCTCATCCCCCAGGAGAATCCCCATCACCTCTGGCGTGTAGCGGTACACCAACGTTACATAGACCTCCCCTCCCTGCTCTTTCAACATCACTTCATCCCGCACCCGACTCAACAACCGCCCGTACGCCAGGGCATCCATCCGTGATAGCCCCTGCAGCACCACCTCCTCCGGCAACCGGCCCGCAGGCCATCCCTCCGCAGAACGTTGGGGGAGCATCTGCCAGACCTCCCAGCCCGTCTTTCCGACAAAGCGGGGCAGCCACCCCCGCCACCAGCGAATCTCTCCACGTAACGCCGGACTCGCCTGGGGCTCTATCCGGTTCAGCACCTCTTGTGCCCGCTTCACCCATTCTGCGCTCACCCGCAAGTGACTCCGTTCCCGCTGCGCCAGCATCTCCTCCAGCAACGGCCGCACTTCGTCCAGCAACTGCGCCGTCTCCCGCCGCAGCACCGGGTCCCGGAGAAGTAATGCCGTCAGTTCCGGCGCATAGCGATACGTCAGCCGGATGTAGGCGTCCCCTTTGGGATCAGGGGTCATCACCTCATCCCGCACCTGGCTCAGCAGACGGGAATAGGCGGCCCGCTCCTGCGGCGTCCTCTCCTGCAGGGCGGCCTCTTCCGCCGCTTCCCACCATCCCCATCTCGGCGTCGGGGTGGGAGTCGGAACAGGGGTTGGCGTGCGGGTGGGAGTGGGAGTGGGGGTCGGTGTGGGGGTAGGGATAGGGGTTGGTGTTACCTGGGGGGTTGGAGTAGCCCAGCGCACCGCGTCAAAGTAGACCCGGGGTGGCGAGGAGTTCTCAGTAACTTGCCTCCTCGCCCGTTCCAGTGCGCCATCCTCCCAATCGGTCAGGATGACCGCCACCGGCCCTGTAGGGAGATTGTAGGTACCCAGGGTGTACCATTCTCCCCCGTGAGCCGCTTGATCCACCCAGGCAGAACCGATCCATCCATCTTGCTCCGTGTAAATCCGATACCAGGCCAATCGGGTTGCCTCTTCACTGGCCGGCCAGTAGGCTTGAATCACGTAAGTTCCGGGGGTTTCTATGTACGTTCCCCAGATGGCCCAGTTTGTACTCGCCTCTTCGCTGGTCACTTCATAGGTCCACCAGGCCCCGCCGTTGTAGCCGTTCTCATCGTACCACCAGTTGGAGGGATAGAGCAACTGGGCCTGACTCTCGGTATCATCCACTGTGTGGTGGCCATCACCGGCCTCGTCGCCCCACCAGAGCCAGCGGCTCTCGTAGCCGCCGGAATAGGTTTCCCATGGGTCTTCACCCCCCGTCCACCAGCCGAAGGGATCGATGTTCGTGTTCGACGTCCCCGGGCCAAAATACAGCCGCACGCCAAAGTGCAGGTGAGCACCATCGGAGAAGCAATTGATATTATCAGCCACATCTCCAGCTTCCCCGATTGTCTGACCAGCAACCACCTCATCATCTTCACTTACAAAGATTGCGCTCATATGCATGTATTCGGTGTAAAGTGTGCTCCCGTTTCGTTCGTGCTCCAGAATGATCCAGCCACAATCATCATTGCGCCATACTACTTCTCCATCCGCTGCAGCGCGGACGGGCACACCCTCTGGGATGCCGTAGTCTATGCCATCGTGACCTGTGTAGCAAGTCCTGCCGGTATCGCATTTGTTCGGGTCAACCGGTACCGTTGGCGTGAAGAACTCCTGTCCGTCCAGGCGGATGAAATTGAGCCGATCCCCTGCTGGCTCCGCATTGAAAATGGGATAGCGGTGGTCGAAGAACGAGTTGAGCGGATAGCCCGGCATCGCAGGCGTGCCGAAAGGAGTCGCCGTGGCATAGGGGCGCTCCAGAAAAGGGGGTGGGACGATGACCGTTGGGGTGGACGTCGGGGTGACTTCCTGGAAGACGCGGGCCTCAGGTACCAGTTCGCGATACAGCGTCAACCACTTCCCGAGCCGCTGTTCATCAGCGCCGAGCAACTGATACATCACATATGAGCCCAGGTTGGCGAAGCGATCCTGCCATACCTGGGAGCGGTCCCGGTTTTCCTGGTAGAGCCGGTTGATCTCCAGGTAGATTTGTCGCAAGGTCTGATAGGCATTGAAGCCGGGGGGCGGCGCTTCCCCATATCGGAGGATCAGGGTGGCCAGGAGGACGGATGGGTTCACCGAGATGGCCGGGAATGGGCAATCGGCCAGACATCCCAGCCCTGCATTCCAAACGATGGTGGCCAGGTCATAGGTGTTCACCATTTTGCCGAAGGTCAACTGCTGGGTATAGGAGGCCCAGCGGGGGTAATGGAGGCGAATGGTCTCCCGGAAGACCTCCTTCGCTTCGTAATCGAAAGGATGTCTCTGCAGCTCCTCGTCGCGGATCACAACGATGCGGGCTTGCGGTGTGGCCTGCGCGGCGAGATGCCGTTGTGGACTCAGAAAGATTCCGAATGCCAGGATCGCCAGCGCTGCCGACACGAAGGCCGTGTTTCTCTGAATGCTCCGCATTGGACACCTCCTCAACACGCGAAGTCAGGGGTGTTTGGTTTGCCAGATGGTGGAGAAGGTATAATAGACGGTATGGTAAGTTATGCACCACTGATACAGTTGTTTTTCAGTTGGCTCGATGGCTTTGTATATCACATATGAGCCCAGGTTGGCGAAGCGGTTTTGCCATACCTGGGAGCGGTCCCGGTTTTCCTGGTAGAGCCGGTTGATCTCCAGGTAGATTTGTCGCAAGGTCTGATAGGCATTGAAGCCGGGGGGCGGCGCTTCCCCATATCGG
>JAPYWT010000369.1 GCA_028276215.1 Thermoflexus sp.
AGCAGGGGGGCGGGGGGCGGGGGAGCGGAGGAGCGGGGGAGCGGGGGGGCAGAGGAGCGGAGGAGCGGGGGAGCGGGGGGGCAGAGGAGCGGGGGAGCAGAGGAGCAGAGGAGCGGGGGAGCGGGGGAGCGGGGGAGCAGAGGAGCAGAGGAGAGAAGTGATAATCAGGTGGGACCTGCGACCTGCGACCTGTGACATGCGACCTGCGACGTGCGACCTGCGACCTGTGAGGAGGGAAACGATATGGAAGAGAATCGGGTGAGATTGAGCGGTTGGCAGATGATCGCGATTGCGGTCGGCATTCTGGTGCTGGGGCTGGTCTGTTGCTCGCTGGGCCTGGTGGTGGGCGGCGCGGCCGGGTTCGGCCTGGGGCGCGCCACCGCGCGGCCGGAAGCGACGCCGGGATGGGGAATCCCGGGGCCCATCATCCCCACCCCGGAGTTCCCGCCGGAGGTGACGCCGGTCCCGGGGGAGCGGCCCTACCTGGGCATCCGCTATATCCAGCGGCCGCGCGGGGCGGAGGTGCAGGAGGTCATCCCGGGAAGTCCCGCCGAGGAAGCCGGCCTGAGGGTGGGAGACCTGATCCGGAAGGTGGACGGTCGGGCCGTGAACTCCAGCCACCCCCTGGCGGACGTCCTCTCCGCTTACCGCCCCGGCGACCGGGTGGTCCTGACGGTAGAGCGGGAAGGGAGGGAGATAGAAATACCGGTGACGCTGGGCCGCCGGCCGTAATGCCTCACCCCACCCCCGGCGGTTTCGCTGCCAGGGGAGGGGTGAGGGCGCGCCAGCGGCCGGGCGGGTGGCGCTGGCCGTCGCCCTGATGTTTCACGGAGAACTGCTATGGAGACAACTCAACTGATCTGGATCATCGCCGTCACGCTGCTGGCCCTGTTGAACATCGTCTGGCAACTGGACCTGCAGACGCGCCTGAAGCGGCTGGAGGAGCGGTACCGCCGCCTTTCCGGGGCCAGCGTGGAGGAGACGGGACCGCAGGTCGGCGTGGGGACGCTGCTGGCCCGGATTGATTCGGTGCGGGACCGGGTGGAGAAACTGGAAAATCTCGCCCGGCAGGCCCAGGCCACCCTGGGGCACACGGTCCAGGGGGTCGGCATCGTCCGCTTCCGCGCGCTGCCCGACGTCGGCGGGGACCAGAGTTTCTCGCTGGCGCTGGTGGACGGCGGCGGCAACGGCGTCGTCCTCTCTGCCCTCTACCTGCGGGAGGGGACCCGCTTCTACGGGAAACCCCTGGCGGCCTGGAATTCCTCGTACCCGCTCACGGACGAGGAGAAGCAGGCGCTGGAGCAGGCCCGCCGGGCGGTGGAAGGGGCAGGGCAGGAAAAATGAGTCAATGACCAATGGTACCGAAGGTCAGCGGGCTGGACGAGGCGCATCTGGTCCAGTACCTGAACAGCGAACCGGTCCAGCGGTATGTGCGCACCCTGTATCGGGAGATTGTGCCCCATCTGACGATGACCCAACTCCGTCGGGTGCCTGTGCCGCCGGAACTGGTCCCGGCCCTCCCGCGGGCCCGTCAATTGAATCTGTGGGAGGAAATCCTTTTTGCGGTTAGATCAGGAGAACACTATGCACATCATCATTGTCGGTTGCGGTCGGACGGGTTCTCTTCTGGCCCGCACGCTGGCCGAGCGGGGCCATCAGGTCGTGGTGGTGGACCCGAACCCGGACCAGTTTCTCCGGCTGGGGCCGAACTTTCGCGGTCGCACCATCACCGGGTTGGGGTTTGACCGGGACGTCCTTCTGCGGGCAGGGATAGAGCACGCGCAGGGGGTAGCCGCGGTGACCAGCGACGAGACGGCCAACCTGCTGATCGCGTTCATCGCCCGCCGCCATTTCCACGTCCCCAACGTGGTCGCCCGTCTCTTTGAGCCGGAGCGGGCGGCCCTCTACCAGGCCATCGGCGTCCCGGTGGTGACGGCCGCCGAATGGCGGGTCCACCGCCTGGAGCAACTCCTCTGCCAGCCCGCGCTGAACGTGGTGGATACTCTGGGCAACGGGGAGGTGACCGTGGTGGAACTGCGGGTCCCGGCGGCCTGGGCGGGCCAGCCGTTCTCGTTCCTGTTCATCCCGGAGAAAGTGGCCCCCACGGTGCTGATTCGTGGGGGCTCCGCCCGCATCCCCGCTCCGGACGTCACCCTGGAGGCCGGGGACATCATCCGCCTCAGCGTGGCGACGGATGCCCTGGAGGACTTACGGGCCCGCCTGGCTCAGGCAGGAGGGATGGAATGCGCGTCCTGATTGTCGGTGGTGGAAAGGTCGGCTCCCATCTGGCCTCTCTCCTCCTGGCCGATGGGTACGAGGTCTGCGTGGTGGAGAACCGCTCCTCGGTGCTGGCCCGGCTGTACCGGGAACTCCCCACCGAGGCGGTGATGGATGGGGATGGCACCCAGATGAGCGTTCTGGAGCGCGCGGACATCCGCTCCTCCGACGTTCTGGTCGCCGTCACCGGGGACGACGAGGTCAACCTGGCCGTGGCGATGATGGGCCGGTTCATCTTTAACGTGCCGCGCATCATCGCCCGGGTTAACAACCCCCGCAACGCCTGGCTCTTCACCCCGGAGGCGGGGGTGGATGTGGCCCTGAACCAGTCGGACCTGCTGGCGAAACTGATCGCTGAGGAGATGTCCCTGGGGGATATGATGACGCTGGTCCGGCTGCGGCGGGGGGAACTGGCGATTGTGACGGAGAAACTGGAGCGGGGTGCGAAAGCAGAGGGTCAGCGCATCGCCGACCTCTCCCTCCCGTCCGACTGTCTGGTGATGGCCGTGGTGCGGGGGGAGGAAATTCTGGTCCCTCGGGGCGATACGGTGCTCCAACCGGGGGACGAGGTGCTGGCGCTGGTGCGCGGGGAGGCCGGACGGGCCCTCCATGCCCTGTTGACCAGCGCGCCGTGAACGGGGTAACGGGGTGAACGTGCCAGGCCCTCTCAGAAGCGTCTGGCACGTTTTCCTTTACTCCACATATATTTCCACCCGCTCGTTGTCTTCCTCGTCCTCTATCTCCACGATTTTCCCGATGGCGCCGCCGGTGATGGCCTCCGCCAGCCCCTGCCAGTCCACCTCGGTCTCCGGGGCGAAGCGCTCCGCGATGCGCAGGCCCACCTTCACCAACTGAAGCGGGATGGTGATGTTCACCTTGCTCCGACCGGACCCGATGTCGGTCACGTGAACGCGGAGAAAGCGGGCCTCACCGGAGGGTCCGGGGCCAGCGGGGCCGGGTTTCCGGCCTCCCAGCGCCCGCAGGAGCGCCGCCGCTTCCTCTGCGGTGATTTTTCCCTCTTCCAGCATCTGGAGAATCTTCAGTCGCTCCTCTGTCGTCATCAAACCACCTCCAACGAAAGGGTAAGAATGATGTTTTCACTGCGGCGGCGAAGCCGCCGCAGTGAAAACATCGTTATGATTACTGATCGCGGGTCAATCCGCCAGGACAACCCCCTCTGCCAGCCCTCCCGATGCAGAAGAAACTGCCATCTGGTCTTCCATATCCACAATCGCCGGGACGAAGAACGAGACCACCCCCATCAGGGC
>JAPYWT010000368.1 GCA_028276215.1 Thermoflexus sp.
GCAGGTTCTCCACCCGGATGACCCAGAAGGCCTCGGGGACCCCGAACTCGTCCTTCTTGTAGACGGTCAGGACCTCTTTGACGGTGTCGGCGATGAGGGTGGCGGCGCCGCCGACCGCGTGGAAGTAAACCGCCCCGTACTTCTGGCACGCCGCCAGTGTCCGCTGCCCCATTCCACCTTTGCCGATGACCCCGCGCAGGCCGAAATGGGCGATGACGTCGGCCTGGTAGGGCTCCTCCCGGATGGACGTGGTGGGGCCGGCGGCGACAAACTCCCAGCGCCCGTCCTCCCGCTGGCGGACCACCGGTCCGCAGTGGTAGATGGCGCTGCCGGCCAGCAGTCGGCGCAGTTCCTCATACAGCGGACGTTCGCTCTCCGGAATCTGGGGAGACCGGATGAAGGTCTCCACCATGTACTTGTGGGCCGCGTCCCGTCCGGTGACGATGACGCCGGAGAGGTAAACCGTATCCCCCACGTGCAGGGAGCGGATCGCTGCTTCGGAGATGGGGACGGTCAGGTGAACAGTCGCCATGTCGTTTCCTCCCTGTTTTGGGTCAGGAATACACCACAGTCCCGTCCTTGACTTCCATCCGCGCCCGGCGGCAGGCCCAGCACATGTAGGCGACGGTGACGAAGTAGCAGGCGGGCAGCCGATGGGCCGCGCCGATTTTGACGCCGAAAATGGTGGTTTTCCCACCGAAGCCCATGGGCCCCACCCCCAGTTCGTTGCACTCCCGCAGCAGGCGCTCCTCCAGCGCGGCCAGTTCGGGGACCGGGTTGACGTCGTCCAGGGGGCGGAGGAGTTGCATTTTGGCGTGGGTGTAGCCCGTGCCCCGGTCTCCGCCGATGCAGACGCCCAGGATGCCCGGCGCGCACCCCTCCCCCTGGGCCCGGTGGACCGCGTCCAGCACCACCCGCCGGACCCCCTCCAGGTCCCGTCCGGCCTTCAGGGGCTCGTAGGGCAAACTGTACTGGATGCTGACGTTCTCGCTGCCGCCGCCCTTCAGGAGCAGGGCAACCTCCAGCGGGTCTTCGGGCGCGCCTTCCTCAAAGTGGAAGACGGGGATCCCGATCCCCAGGTTGTTGCCACTGTTGCGGCCGGTGAGGGAGTCCACCGCGTTGGGGCGCAGGTAGGCCCGACGGGTGGCTTCCGCCACCGCCGCCTCGGCCTGCGCGCGCAGACTTCCGGGGCTCATCCCGGCCGGATAGCGGACGTGGAAGATGGGCGTGCCCGTATCCTGGCAGATGGGCTGGGAACGGGCGCGCGCCAGGGCGACGTTCTCCAGTATGGCGGTCAGCGTGCTGGCGGCGGCCGAGCCCGCTTCCTCCCGGTCGCGGGCGGTCCGCAGTGCCGCCTCCACGTCGGCGGGCAGGTCCGTAGAGGCCCGCCGGATCAGTTCCACAAAGGCCTCCGTCAGGTTCTCCATGGCAGTTCCTCACCTGGAAGATGGTGGTTGGTGGAAAACAGCGGCCTCTAATTGAAGGACGCGCAGTTCCAGTTTTCGGAGATCGGCGGCGGTTGCCCAGCGCTCCCGGGCGATTGCTTCGGACTCTACAAACCCGCGTTCGGCTAACCGTTGTTCCAGCAGGTCTATCCGCTCCCGCAGCGCACGCACCTCTATCTCCAGGGCGGTCACGCGCCGTTCCAGGGTTTCCACCCGGGCCTCCAGACGCTCCAGTCGCTGTTCCAGGCGCTCCAGCCGTTGCTCTATGGCGGCCAGCCGTCCTTCCACGGAGCGCATCCACTGTTCCGCTGAGCGCATCCACTGGCGCGTTTCGTCGTGGTCCCGGGCCATCTGGGCAATGAAGGGCTCTATGACCTCGTAGACGGCCTCTTTGATCATTTCCTTTAGTTCGTTCGGATCGTTCATTGCCGTTCCTCTCTTCAAAGAAACGTCGTAAATATTGCGAGCCGCCGAAGGCGGCGAAGCAATCTCCAGGCCTGTGGGGAGATTGCTTCGGCGGCTATTGCCGCCTCGCAATGACAGCGGGTAGGTAATTACGAAATGTCAATGAAGCGTCCCCAGCCAGCGGTCGTAAATGGAGAGTTCGGGGGGGAGCAGGCCCTTCTCCACCAGAATCCGCTCCAGAATGGCCAGGCGCTGTTTGTGGCGGCGGACCTCGGCGTCCAGCATCTGGACCCGTTCCTCCAGTTCCCGCATCCGGGCTTCCATCTCCCGGAGCCGCCGTTCCTGCTCCTGAATTTTCCGCTCAACGAGTTGGATCCATTCATCCAGTGTCAGGGAATCCATTGTTCTCCTCCATTGTTGGGATGCGGTTTTTCGGCGGCAGCCAAAGGCCGCCGGTAACTATCTACCCTGATCGGTTTGCAGATAACGTAGCGCAGGCTGTCAGCCTGCATGCAGGCCTGGCGGCCTGTGCTACAGGGGCGCGCCTTTGCCAGCGTCTTTTATGGCGCTTGCCCGGAGGCCCTCTGGTAGGTCGTTACGGCCGCCGCCGGAAAAACCAAACGCTTCACCTACCGGGGCTTCGGAATGGCCAGGTCAGCCGGACCCAGGTCGGAGAGTTTCAGGTGGGGGTAGGTGGCCTGGATCAGTTCGTGGATAATCTGGGCGTACTTGACCTTCTCCCGCGCCTGCCAGGCCAGGAAGTCCGGGCTGGTCCAGGGACGGTACATCGCGCCGGCCCCGGCCGCCAGTGCGGGCCCCGGCTCAATCTTGAAGTAGCATGGCGCGCAGACCCGCGCCATCTCCGCCCCTTCGTAGAACCGGTTGAAACCGCCGAAGGAGTCGGAGAGGTAGATGTGCAGGTCCATCGGGATGTCTATGGCCTGGCGGATGGAGGCCAGTTGAGGGAGGGAGAGGTCGCCCAGGGGGTTGAAAGTGGACGCGCCCAGCATCTGCAGCACCTTTCCGCCTGCCGCCGACGCGTGTCCGGCGAAGATGCTGACCTTGAAGACCACGTCCTCGGGGATGTCGCCCGTCTTCTTCAACTGGTTGAGCACCCAGAGGAGCCCCTCGTCAATGCAAAGGAAGCCGCGGAAGCCGATGTCTATGCAGCGCAGTATCTCGGCGATGACGTAGGAGAGTTGGTCGGAGCCCCGGTAACGGAGACCGGAAAGGGCACCTTCCGGGGTCGCCAGTTGCCGTCCCACGTCCCAGCCGGAGCGAGGGCCGGGGGTGATAATGACCTCCAGTTTCGCCTCCGCCGCCATCTGGGCGAAGTCCCGCAGTTCGGCATCGTCCAGCAGCGTGGAGCCCATCACGGTGGAGATGAGCCGGTGAATGGGGATGTTGCGCTTGCGCATCTCGTCAATGAGCGCTTCCAGCACCTGGGGCCGTTCCACGCCGGAGATTTCCATCCGGTAGTGGGCGCCGTCGGGGAAACGCTTGGGGCTATCGGGCAGGTCGTAGGCATCCCGGCCAGGGATTCCGACCTTTTCCAGCATACTCCGAACTTCATTCAGGCTGCGCATAGGTCCTCCTTGCTCAGGGTTGTGGATTCTTTTCTGTTCACCACCTGGGGGCCAGGACGGGCCAGGGATGCCCTTCCCGGGCCCGGAGTTCCGTCCAGGGATACGGGGC
>JAPYWT010000008.1 GCA_028276215.1 Thermoflexus sp.
CGGGGACGGGCCCCAGTCCCATCTCCCGGGGGTGGACGGCGCCGGAGGCGAAGCCCAGAAAGCGCGCGATGGGGGTCAGCCCGTGGGCCCGGGCCCAGTCGGCGGAGGCGACGACCAGCGCGGCCGCACCGTCGGCGATGCCCGAGGCGTTCCCGGCGGTGATGGTGCCGTCCTTCCGGAAGGCCGGGGGGAGTTTCGCCAGTTTCTCCAGCGACGTGTCGGCCCGGGGGCGCTCGTCCCGTTCCACCAGAACCGTCCCCCCCTTCGGGCCCGGCGCTTCTACCGGCACGACCTCGCCAGCAAGGGCGCCGTTCTCCCACGCCGCCACCGCCTTCTGGTGGCTCTCCAGCGCGAACTGATCCTGCTCCGCGCGGGTGATTCCGTAGCGGTCCGCCAGCAGTTCCGCCGTCTCCCCCATCAGCATCTCCGCCAGCGGGCACATGTAGCCGTCCCGGTACATCGCGTCCACCACCGTATCCTCCCCCAGCCGGTAACCCCAGCGGGCCTTCAGCAGGAGATACGGAATCTGGGACATCTGCTCCACTCCGCCGACCAGGACCGCCTCATTCTCGCCGGTGAGGATGGATTGCACCCCCAGGGTGACCGCCTTGAGGCCGCTGGCGCAGGCCTTGTTGACGGTGAAGGCGGGGCGGTCCACGGGGACGCCCGCGTGCCAGGCGACCTGCCGGGCAACGTTGGGGCCGTTCCCGGCCTGGCGCGCGCAGCCGAAGATGACCTCATCCACCGCGTCGGCGGGGACGCCGGCTCGCTCCAGCGCGGCCCGTGCGGCGACCGCGCCCAGCCGGGCCGCCGGGATGTCCTTCAGCGCGCCGCCGAACGCCCCAATGGGCGTCCGGACGGCGGAGAGAATGACCACATCCTGAATTTGCATCGTTTCCTCCGGCTTCTCTTTAACCGCAGAGGGCGCAGAGAGAAGAAATCCACGAGGGCACGAAGAACACAGAAATCCACGAAGGGCACGAAGAACACAAAGATTAATGCGGGTAATGCCTCACCCCACCCCCAGCGGCTTCGCCACTACACCGCAGACGGCGACGGAGGGGTGAGGAAACCCGAGTACTCAATTCGTGATGCTTCGTGCTCTTTCGTGTCCTTCGTGTTCTTCGTGTCCTTCGTGTTCTTCGTATCCTTCGTGCCCTTCGTGTCCTTCGTGGATCATATCTCTGCGTTCTCTGCGCTCTCCGCGGTGATCTCTACGACCGATACACCCCCAGCGGGTCCAGTTCCTCCCGCAGGAGGCGGAGTTCCTCCGGGGTGGGGGGCTCCGTCTCCGTCAGGTCGGGGGAGACGCGGGGGTCCCAGCCCATCTCCGCCCGCACGTCCTCCAGCCGCACCCCCGGATGCAGACTCACCAGCACCATCTCGCCCGTCCCGGAGTCAAACTGGAAGACGCACTTGTCGGTGACGACGACCTGCGGCCCCCGACCGGGCATCCCCAACCGCTCCCGCTCCCCCGAACCGCCCAGGTGGCCCGGGCTGGTGAGGAAATCCAGCCGCTCCACGAAGGACCGGCGGCTGAGGCGCATAATGATGAATACCTGCCGGGCGTGGATGGCAATCTCGCAGGCCCCGCCGGAGCCGGGCAGGCGGACCTTGGGGTGGGCGTAGTCGCCGATGACGGTGGTGTTCAGATTGCCGTAGCGGTCAATCTGGGCGCCGCCCAGAAAGGCGACGTCTATCCGCCCGCCCTGCAGGTAGAGGCCGAAGAGGTCGGCCATAGAACATACGGAAAGCGCGCCGGTGATGAGGGCCGGGTCGCCGATGGAGAGGGGCAGGCGGGCCGGCTGCGCGCCGTAGACCCCGCTCTCGTAGACCAGTTCCAGGTCCGGCGCCACGGTCCGCCGGGCCAGATTGCAGGCAATGTTGGGCAACCCCACGCCCACAAAGACGGTGCGGACGCCCGCCAGGGCCCGCGCGGCGGCGACAATCATCATCTCGGAGGGAGTGTAGTCGTTCATACTGGCCGTCTCCTGGTATTTTGTAGGACAACTGCGAGCAGTTATCCTGCAGCCGGGACCTCCTGACTATCCGTAGTTGACGGGCCGGGCCCAGGCCTGGGCGGGCTTCAGGCGCTCCCAGGTCTCCCGGCCCATCTTCTCCACGTACTCCGCCCGGTCCCGTACGCCGTAGACCCACTCCTCCAGCCAGGCGCGGGTGGCGGCTTCGTCCCGGCTGATCTCGTCCCAGCGCAGGTAGAAGTCGTTGTCCCGGTCGTAGTAGCCCTGGACGTAGGAGGGGTGGGCGCCGTAGGGTTCGTGGACCACCGCGTCCACGATGAGGCCGGGGATGAGGGTCCGGTTGGGGTCGGAGCGGATGACCTCCTCGTCCACAATCTCCTCCACCACGACGATGACGTGCCGGGCAGCGAAGGCGGCCTCCTTCTGGGCCCCCAGCAGCCCCCAGAGTTGGGTGTTGCCGTTGACGTCGGCCCGCTGGGCGTGGATGATGGCGACGTCGGGGTTGAGGGGCGGCACCACCGCGATGGGGCCGTCGCCATACGGACTTTCCACGAACCGGATGCGGGGGTTCACCTTCGGGAGGTCGCTGCCGACGTAGGAGCGCAGGGGGAAGAAGGGGAGACGGTAGGCCCCGGCGATGTAGCGGGCGACCATCCCGAAGTGGGAGTACTCCTCCAGTTCCAGGGGCGCCGGAATGCCTTTCTCTACGGCCCGCCGGATGGCGTGGAGCGGCCCCACGCCGGGGTTGCCCAGGTAGGAGAAGACCAGTTTTCGGGCGCACCCGGCGGCAATCATCTGGTCGTAGATGAGGTCGGGGGTCATCCGGCAGAGGACCAGGTCGCGCCGGCCCTGGCGGATGATTTCGTGGGCGGCGGCGAAGCCGATACAGGCAGTGAAACCCTCAATGGCGACCGTGTCGCCGTCGTGGACGTAGGTGGCGATGGCGTCGTGCATGGTGGTGAGTTTCACGGTCTCCTCCGGCATTTGAATCGGACACGGGTGGATTTTGAATTGGACACGGATGAACACAGATGGCACGGGTTTTCACGGATTTTATCCGTGTCCATCCGTCCAACCCGTGTTCATCCGTGTGCTATTGAAGGCGCGGGGGATTCTCCCACCTCCATCCGCAGCACAATCCGTCCGATACCGATCAGGTCGCCCGCATCCACGATGGTGGGGCGGGTGACCGGTTCGTCGTTGAGGGTGGTGCCGTTCTTGCTTCCCAGGTCTTCCAGCCACCAGTGCCCCTCCCGCCAGGTAATCAGGGCATGGTGGGCCGAGACGAAGGGGTCGGAGAAGCGGATGGTGCTGGAGGGGGCACGTCCCAGAGAATTCACTTCCTGCAGGGAGAAAACGGTGCCCGGTTCAGGCCCGCGCTCCCCCGCCTCCACAACCACCAGGCGCATTTCTTCACGGGGGACCATCTCCCGTCCGGCGCCACGGCGCAGGTCGCGCCAGAGCAGAAGGAAGAGCGCGACCAGGAAAGCGTAGAGGAGCAAGGCCAGAAGGAGGCGCAGGGCCAGCAAGAGAATTTCTCCCACCATCATCTCGGTTCCTGGGGCTGGACAGGGATTCCCTCTGTAGAGGACGTCTCTTCGGGCGGTTCACCGGGAGGGGAAACCGGCTCTTCGCCGTAGATGATTTCAAAATCCGCCAGGGAGATGACGTCTCCAGAGCGGAGGACGCACTCCTGGACGGGGTAGCCGTTGACCAGTGTCCCGCCGGAACTGCCCAGGTCGTAGAGGACGTAGCGGCCATAGCGGCGACGGAGTTGGGCATGGTGGCGGGAGACACGGGGGTGCTCTATAATGACGTCGTTGTCCAGTGCCCGTCCGATGTTGATGGTGGGCGCGGTCAGGGAGACATGTCGCTTTCCACCGATGATGAGGAAGCAGCGTCCGGGGGACGGTTCGGAGGGAAGCGGAACCTCGCCGTTCATCTGGCGAGTAGCACCTTCATCATCGCCCTCCGACGGTCCCTGGAATGCCTGGACGCGCACGGTGTGGGGTGGCAGGTCCGGGAGTGGGTTCAGCACGATACAGGGCGCCGTCGGCAGGATCATCCCTGCCTGGCGGGCCAGGTCTTCCACATAGCGGGCCAGTTCCTCTTCCGGCGCGGGGTGGCGGGCCCGCAGCGCGTCCAGGTCCTGGGGGTGGAGGTCAATCCGGTAGTGGGTCGGGGCCAGCGGAGTACCATCGGCGGCCTGGGAGCAGGCATCCTCCATTGCCCGGGCCACGTGGTTGGCAACCTCCAGCGGGTGAATGTGCCCGCCGAAGAGCCGGGCGAAAGTCCCCTCCACCCACTGCTCTGCCAGAGACTCAAAGCGCGCGATGCGGTTCATACGGTAACAATTGTACGCCGGGATTACCGATTGTCAAGCGTTTGCGAAGCCCCTGTCATGGGGTATAATGGAGACCACGGACGACGGACCACAGACGACAGACCACAGACGACAGACCACAGACGACGGACGACAGACCGCTGACGGCTGACGACTGACGGCTAACGGCTAACGGCTAAACAGGAGGTGGAATGCGCACGATTATGGTTACTGGAGGGGCCGGCTTCATCGGCTCCAACTTCGTCCGCTATATGCTCCAGAAGTATCCGGATTATCGCGTCGTTGTCTACGACAAACTGACCTACGCGGGCAATCTGGCCAATCTGAAGGACGTGGCGGAGGCCTTTGCCGGTCGGTACGCCTTCGTCCACGCCGACATCTGCGACGCCGAAAAGGTGCGGGAGACAGTTCGCGCCTTCGGGGTGGACGCCATCGTCAACTTCGCCGCCGCCACCCACGTGGACCGTTCCCTCATGGAGCCGGACGAGTTCATCCGCACCGACGTCTTCGGCACGTACGTCCTGCTGGAGGCGGCAAAGGAGTTCGGGCTGGAGCGGTACCACCAGGTGAGCACCGACGAGGTGTACGGCGAGATTCTGGAAGGACGGGCGAAGGAGACGGACCCGCTGCACACCCGGAGCCCGTATTCCGCCTCCAAGGCAGGGGGCGACCTGCTCTGTATCGCCTACTTCACCAGTTTCGGTGTCCCGGTCACCATCACGCGCGGCTCCAATAACATCGGCCCGTACCAGTACCCGGAGAAAGTGGTGCCGCTCTTCATCACCAACGCGATAGACGACCAGCCGCTCCCCCTCTACGGGGACGGCTCCCAGATGCGGGACTACCAGTACGTCCTGGATCACTGTGAGGGCATAGACCTGGTGCTCCATCGGGGCCAGCCGGGGGAGGTCTACAACCTGGGCACCGGTGTGGAGACGCGCAACATAGATATGGCGCGCGCCATCCTGGACCTGTTGGGAAAACCGTACTCGCTCATCCAGCCGGTGCGGGACCGTCCCGGCCACGACCGCCGCTACGCGCTGGACATCAGCAAAATCCGTGCCCTGGGCTGGGAGTCGTCCCACACCTTTGAGCAGGCGCTGGAGAAGACGGTGCGCTGGTATGTGGAGAACGAATGGTGGTGGCGGCCCATCAAGAGCGGCGAGCACTACCGGGAGTACTACCGGCGGCAGTATGAGGGACGAGAAATCCGGACGTAGGGGAACCCGGGCCGTGGGGTGCTGGCCGCCGGGCCGGCCCGCAGGCTGACAGCCTGCGCTACAGCGTAACGCCGGCCGCCAGGCCGGTACGGGCGAACAGCCTGCACTGCACAGAGAAAGGCCTATGAAGAAGAGATATACGAACGAAATGGATGATGAACTGCGCCCGGAGTATGACCTGCACGAGTTGTTGAAAGGAGGCGTCCGGGGCAAATACGCGGCCCGCTATCGTGCAGGGACGAACCTGGTCCTGCTGGACCCCGATGTCGCGCGGGCCTTCCCGGACGAAGCAGCCGTTAACGAGGCCCTTCGTCTGGTGATCCGTCTGGCGGAGATTCAGCGCGGCAAGAAAGAGGTCCCGGCAGAAGCCTGAGAATAGCCGGGAGTTTCATACCTGTCAGGGGGAATTGCCCCGCCGTCACCGGGCTGGAATCCGTGAAGGGCGTCCTGACTGCTCTGCTCAAATCCTTCGCCCGGGCCTGCAAAGAGTTTGACCTGCTGGCGGAGGGCGACCGGGTGGCCGTGGCCCTCTCCGGCGGCAAAGATAGCACCAGTCTGCTGGACCTGATGCTCCGGTACCGGGAGCGGGCCGGGGTCTCCTACGACGTCATCGCCGTCCACGTCGTGGGCACCGCCGCCGGATTCCCCGACCAGACCGGGGTGCTGGCCCCCTGGCTGGAGGCGCGCGGGGTGGCCTACCGCTTCGTCCCGCTGGAATTCCCGCCGGATGAACCGTTGCCGCCCGACTGCTTCCGCTGCTCCTGGAACCGCCGCAAGGCGCTTTTCCTGGCCGCCGACGCGCTGGGCTGCAACAAACTGGCCCTGGGCCACCACGCCGACGACGCCGCCGTCACCGCCCTGATGAACCTGCTCTTCACGGGCCGCCTGGAGACACTGGAGCCGAAGGTGGAATTTTTCAGCGGACGGATCACCGTCATCCGGCCGCTCATCTACATTCCGGCCAAAGACCTGGCGGCCTACGCGCGGGCCTCAGGCTTCCCGCTGGCCCCACCCTGCCCGTACGGGGGGGATGCCAACCGTCAGAAGGTAGAGGAGTTTCTGCGCAGTTTCGGCTCCCGCCAGCAGGCCCACATCCGGGCCAACCTCTGGCGGGCTGCTCAAAAAGGATCAGCGAATCGGCGAATCGCTGATTCGCCGATTCGCTGATCCTGCGATTCTTTCGTATGCGTCTCAAACGTCTGGAACTTCAGGGCTATAAATCCTTCGCCGACCGGACGGAGTTCGTCTTCCCGACCGGCATCACGGCCATTGTCGGCCCCAACGGGTCCGGCAAATCCAACATCGCCGACGCCATTCGCTGGGCCCTGGGCGAGCAGAGCCTGCGGCTGCTGCGCGGTAAAACTACCGAGGATATGATTTTCTCCGGCGGCGGCCGCCGGGCGCGCGCGGGGATGGCCCAGGTGTTCCTCACCCTGGATAACGGCGACGGCTGGCTCCCCGTGGATTTCGCCGAAGTGACTCTGGGACGGCGCGCCTACCGTTCCGGCGAAAGCGAGTACCTGCTCAACGGCAACCGGGTCCGCCTGCGGGACCTGATGGACCTCCTGGCCGAAAGCGGCCTGGCCCAGCGGACCTACACCGTCATCGGCCAGGGACTGGTGGATATGGCCCTCTCTCTCCAGCCCCAGGAGCGGCGCGCCCTGTTTGAAGAGGCCGCGGGCATCTCCGTCTACCGCGCCCGGCGGGAGGAGGCGGCGGCCCAACTGGATGAGACGGAGCGCAACCTGGACCGGGTGCGCGACCTGCTGAGCGAGATTGCGCCCCGCCTGAAGCGGCTGGAGGAACAGATGGCCCGCTTCCAGGAGTACGAGCGGGTCTCCGGCTACCTGAAACAACTCCAGCGGGCCTGGTACGGCTACCACTGGGGACAGGCCCAGCAGGCGCTCCAGGCCGCCCAGGCACGGGCCCGCGCGGCCGAAGAGGCGCTGGCCGCCCGCCAGGCCGAGGCGGACGCCGTCGCCGCCCGCCTGGCCGACCTTCGCCACCGCCAGACTGAACTCCGCAACGACCTGCGGGACGCCTACCGCCGCGTCGCCGACCTCCACGAGCGCATGGACGCCGCCCAGCGGGAACTGGCCGCGCTGACGGAACGGTCCCGCCTGTTAGAGGTCCGGGAGAAGGAGTTGCAGGCGGAGATGGAACCCCTTCAGGCCCAGGAGACGGCCCAGGCGGAACGGGTCCGGGCGGCCCAGGCCCAGGAAGCGGAACTCCGGGAACGGGTGGCCGCCCAGGAGGCCCGCGTCGCCGCAATGGAGGCGGAACTGGCCCGGTTGCGCCACCACGTTCGGGAGCAGGCCGCCCAGAGAGATCGGATAGAGGCCGAACTGCGCGCGCTGCGGGCCCGGCGGGCTGAACTGGAGAAGGCGCTGGCCGAGACGCGGGCCATGCAGGCCCGCCTGGAAGCGGAGCAGGAACTGCTGGCCCGGATGCGGGACGAGATGGCCGGCCTGGCCGAAGGGACGCGCCGCCTGCTCCAGGCGGGACTCCCGGGCGTCATCGGACTGGTGGGCCAGATTCTGCGGGTACCCCCGGAGTGGGAGCGGGCGGTGGAGGCCGCCCTGGGCCCGCGCCTGCAGGCCGTCATCGTGGAGGACTGGGAGACCGTCCGGGCGGCCCGCCGGGCCCTGGGAGAACACGGGCGCGCCGTTCTGCTCCTGCTTACCCCCTCCCCTCGCCTGGCCGAAGGCCAGGAGAGGGGAGGGGGTAGCGGCGAAGCCGCTGGGGGTGGGGTGAGGTCCACCCCCCTTGTCTCCTGCGAGGAGCGCTTCCGGCCCGTCGTGGAGGCCCTGCTGGGACGGGTGTGGCTGGTGGAGGACCTGGAGGCGGCCCGCGCGCTGGCCCCGACCCTGCCCCCGGGCGGCCGATGCGTCACCCGGGAGGGCGAAATCGTCGCCGCCGACGGGACGGTCACCGTTGGCCGGGCCGAAGGGGGCCTGCTGGCCCGGGAGCGGGCCTGGACGGAACTGCCGGGCCGTCTGGAGGCCGTCCGCCGGAAACGGGAGGAGCAGGAGGCGGAACTGGCCCGGGTCGCCGGGGCGATAGATGAGGGGGAGGCGCGCCGTCGGGAGGCCGGCCGCGCCGCCGACGAGGCGGCCGCCCATCTGGCCCAGGCGGAATCCCCCCTGGCCCAGGCCCGTACCGATCTGGCCCTGGCCCGTCAGGCGCTGGAGAACGGGCGCAGTCTGCTGGCCCGCGAACAGGCCGCGCTGGACCGGGTCCGCCGGGAGATAGAGGCCCGACGTGCCCGCCTGGCGGACGTGCGGCGGGAGCGGGAGACGGTCGGGAAACGCCTGGAAGCCCTTCAGCAGGAGACGGGCCGCTACGAGGAGGCGCTGCGGGAGACCCGCGCCCGCATCGGCCCCGCCGAGGAGGAACTGAGCCGACTGGCTGCCGAACAGGAGGCCGCCGAGGCGGATGAGCGACGGGTCTCCGCCCGCATCCGTCAGGCGGAGGAGGGGTGGAACGCAGCCCGCCTGGAGGTCTCCCGCGCCCAGGACCGCCTGACCCGTCTCCAGGAGCGCATCCAGGAGGACCTGGGACTGGTGGACCTGGAGGTGCGCGGCCCCGTCCGGCTCCAGCAACCGCTGCCGCTGGAACCGCTGGTCACGTCTCTCCCCATTGTGGAAGTTCTGCCGGAGGGTCTGGAGGAGGAGATTCACCGCCTGAAGGCCCGTCTGCGGCAACTGGGGCCGATCAACCCCGGCGCGCCCCAGGAATACGCCGAGGTCAGTGAGCGCCACCGCTTCCTCTCCGAGCAGGTCGCCGACCTGGAGGCGGCGTCGGCCCGGCTGCGCGCCGTCATCGCCGAACTGGACCAGATGATGGAGCGGGCGTTCCGGGAGACCTTTGAGGCCGTCGCCCAGGCCTTTGAGGAGAACTTCACCCGTCTCTTCAACGGTGGGTCGGCCCGCCTGGAACTGACCGACCCCGACGACCCGGCCCGAACCGGCGTGGACATCCTGGCCCGTCCGCCGGGGAAGCGGCTCCAGAGTCTGGCCCTGCTCTCCGGGGGGGAACGGGCCCTTACCGCCGTCGCCCTCATCTTCGCCATTCTCAAGGTTCGCCCGACCCCCTTCTGCGTTCTGGACGAGGTGGACGCGATGCTGGACGAGGCGAACGTGGCCCGCTTCCGGGACCTGCTGACGGAACTCTCGGAGCGGACCCAGTTCATCGTCATCACCCACAACCGGGGGACGGTGGAGGCCGCCGACACGGTCTACGGCGTCTCCATGGGCCCCGACGGCGTCAGCCAGGCCCTCTCCCTGCGGCTGGATGAAGAGTCACCACGAAGACACGAAGACACAAAGGGGAATTAAAAATTAACAATTAAAAAATTAACAGTGAACCTTCGTGTCTTCGTGTCTTGGTGGTTTTATAAAAAAACAACAAACCTTCGTGTCTTCGTGTCTTGGTGGTTTTATAAAAAACAACAAACCTTCGTGTCTTCGTGTCTTGGTGGTTTTATAAAAAACAACAAACCTTCGTGTCTTCGTGTCTTGGTGGTTTTATAAAAAAACAAACCTTCGTGTCTTCGTGTCTTGGTGGTTTTATAAAAAACAACAAACCTTCGTGTCTTCGTGTCTTGGTGGTTTTATTGAAGGAGGCAAATGGCCATAGTTGCGGTTCTCACCACAGGCGGGACGGTGGCGATGCGCCACGATCCAGAGCGGGGCGGCGCGGTCCCGGCCCTGACGGCCGCCGACCTGACCGCCGTCCTTCCGTCCGGCGCGCCGGAACTGGCGGTGGAGGAGGTCTGCAACCTGCCCAGTTCCCACTTCACCCTGGACCACCTCTGGCGCATCCGGGAGCGGGCCGCCGCGTGGGTGGCGAACCCGGAGGTTTCGGGCGTGGTCATCACCCACGGGACGGACACGCTGGAGGAGACGGCGTATCTGCTGGACCTGACCGTCCCCGGCGAGACGCCGCTGGTGCTGACCGGCGCGATGCGGACGGCCTCGGAGGTCGGCGCGGACGGCCCGGCCAACCTCTGGGCGGCGGTGCGGGTGGCGGCCTCTCCCGCCGCGCGCGGGCTGGGCGCGCTGGTCGTCCTGAACGACGAAATTCACGCCGCGCGCTTCGTCACCAAGACCGACACTCTCTCCCCCGCCACCTTCCGGTCTCCCGGCTGGGGGCCGCTGGGCCGGGTGGAGGGCGACCGAGTGCACATTCCCTGGCGAATCGGGCGGGAGGTCATCCCCTGCCCGCGCCTGGAGGAGCGAGTGGTGCTCATCAAACTGGCCGTCGGGATGGGGCCGGAATTGTTGGAGGCCGCGCTGGCCTGGGGCGCGCAGGGAGTGGTGATAGAGGCGCTGGGCGCCAGCCGGATTCCCCCCTGGTGGCTGCCCGTCATAGAGCGGGCGCTGGCGGAGGGCGTGGCCGTCGTCATCGCCAGCCGCTGCCCCTCCGGGCGGGTCTGGGATGCCTACGGCTACCGGACGCTGCAAGAGATGGGCTGCCTCTTCTCCCCCGGCCTGAACGGCCCCAAGGCCCGTATCCGGCTGATGGTCGTCCTGGGCGCAGCGCAGGGACCCGCAGAAGTCCCCACACTGTGGAAGTCCTCATCACACTCTGTGGAGAATCTCCGATGCGCATAGAGTTTCTGGTCGTCTATCTCATCACATTTCTCGTTTTTCTGGATACCCATGGCCTTGCCCCGTTGATGGCGCCCTATGCGCGGACTTTGGGGGCTCCCGTTTACCTCATCGGGTGGATTGTGGGCCTCTACTCGGTGGCCAACCTGATGGGCAACCTGGGCGGCGGATGGTGGGCGGACCGGGTGGGGCGCAAACTCCCCCTCGTCGTCGGCCTGACGGTGGTGGCTGCGGCGCTGCTGGCCTATCCGCTGCTCCGGGAGCCGCACGCGCTGCTGGTCGTCCGCTTCCTGCACGGTATGGGAAGCGCCCTGGTGACGCCCGCCGCTCTGGCCTATCTGGGGGACGCGTCCCTCTCCACGTCCCGCGGGGGGACGATGGCCCTCTATGGAGTGGCCTACGGAATGTCGGGCCTGATCGGTCCGCCACTGGCCGGTATCGTGCGGGACCGGCTGGGATATCCCGCTGTCTTTATCGGGCTGTCGGCGCTGATGCTGACGGTTGCACTCGTTGCCGGAGCGAAAGTCCGGGGCAGCAGGATTTCTTCTCCGGAGCGCCCCGCTTCCCGAATCCCCTGGCGTTCCCTGCTCCGGGTCGGCCTTTCCGTTTCCTTCCTTGCGGCGTTCTGCTGGATGTTTATGATGGGAACCCTTCTGGTGTTCCTTCCCTTGATCGGAGAGGAACGGGGGTTCACGGCCGCACGGGTGGGTATGCTCTTCGGCGGTTTTGCCCTGGCTGCCACCCTGGTGCAGGCCTCCCCCCTGGGGCGCCTCTCGGACCGATGGGGCCGGTTTCCCCTGATCGCCCTGGGGCTGGCGCTGATCGCCATTGCCCTGCTGGCCCTGAGCGTCTCCTACCGTTGGGGGCAGATGATGGGCGGTATGGCGATCTACGGCCTGGGCTTCGGCTTTCTCTTCCCTGCGATGTCGGCCTTGCTGGTGGATGAGACGACGCCGCTGACCCGGGGCAAGGCTTCCGGCGTCTTTATGGCCATGATCTCGGTGGGTATGATTGTGGGAAGCGGAATGGCGGGTCTGATGGACCAATGGCATCGGGCCGCAGGGATTCATCCTTTTCAGTTCGCCGCGATGGTGGTATCTTTGGGGTTGCTCTGGACCGTCTCCGGTGGCCGGATGGTCCGCCGTCTCCGCAGCGCCCGAATGAATCGTAATACGCCCTGAAGGAGGTGGAATCTGGAACCCATAGACCTGGCCCGACAGATTGTGGACGTGATGGTAGAGAAGAAAGGAGAGGACATCCTGCTCCTGGACATCCACGAACTGACCATGCTCACCGACTACTTCGTCCTCTGCAGCGGTGCCAGCGACCGGCAACTGCAGGCGCTGGAAAGCGGTATCCGGGAGGAGATTGAAAAGCAACTGGATGTTTCTCCTCTCCACGTGGAAGGGGAGCCGTCATCCGGCTGGATTCTGATGGACTATGGGCCTGTGGTGGTGCACATCTTCGCCCCGGAGGTCCGAGAATACTACAACCTGGAGGGTCTCTGGCGACGCGGCCGGGTGATCGTGCGCATCCAGTAAGTAAGAAAACCACGAAGACACAAAGACACGAAGAATCAAAAAATCTTTGTATCTTCGTGTCTTGGTGTCTTGGTGGTTAAAACAATCGGGGGTGTTCTATGCAGACCGTAGATGACCTGATCATTCGCATCGGCGGCGAGGCCGGGATGGGGCTGGAGTCCAGCGGCGTCGGGTTCTCCCAGGCGCTGGTGCGCGGTGGCCTCCACGTCTTCGGCCTCCCCGACTACCATTCCCGCATCCGGGGCGGCCACAACTTCTTCTCCGTCCGCATCGCCCGCCGCCCCCTCTACAGCCACACCGAACCGGTCCACCTGCTCCTGGCGCTGGATCAGGAAACGGTGCGACGGCACATCGGCGCGGTGGTGCCCGGCGGCGCCGTCGTCTACGACGAGAAGGACGGCCTTCCCGACATCCCCCGCCGAACGGACATCGGATACTTCTCCATTCCTCTGGCGAAACTGGCGGAGGAGGCCGGCGGGAGCGCCATAATGCGCAACACGCTGGTCTTCGCCGTGGCCGCCGGGCTGATCGGGTTTGACCCGACGTACATTGAGAGCGTGGCCCGCGATAACTTCGCCCGCAAGGGGCCGGCGGTGGTGGACGCCAACCTGCGGGTCATCCAGGCGGGTGTGGAGGCCTCCCGTCCCTTCCAGGCTGACTTCCCCTTCCGGATGGAAGCGGTCCTGGACGCGCCCCGTCGGCTGCTGCTGAACGGCAACCAGGCCTTCGCGATGGGCGCGCTGGCGGGTGGCTGTCGCTTCGTCTCCGGCTATCCGATGACGCCGGGGAGCCCCGTCCTGGAGTGGATGGCCGCCCACGCGGCCGAGTACGGCGTCGTCACTCTGCAGGTGGAGGACGAGATCGCGGCCCTCTGCATGGCCATTGGCGCCGGGTACGCCGGGGTGCGGGCGATGGCCCCCACCTCCGGTGGCGGCTTCTCCCTGATGGTGGAAGCCCTGGGCCTGGCCGGGATGACGGAGGTCCCCGTCGTCGTCTACGAGGCCCAGCGGCCCGGCCCCTCCACCGGCCTGGCGACCCGCACGGAGCAGGGCGACCTCCTCTTCGTCCTCCACGCCTCCCAGGGCGAGTTCCCGCGCATCATCCTGGCTCCGGGGACGGTGGAGCAGGCCTTTGAGGCGGGCTGGCGGGCCTTCAACTTCGCCGAACGGTACCAGACTCCCGTCATCGTCCTCTCCGACCACTACCTGGCCACCTCCGTCCGGGACGTGGCCCCCGAAGACCTGAACTTTGACGCGGTGGTCATAGACCGGGGGGAGTTGCTGACGGAGGCGGACCTGGACCGTCTGGAGGGCGAGTACAGGCGGCACGCGTTCACCGAAAGCGGAATCTCCCCGCGGGCGATTCCGGGCCACCCGAAGGCCGTCTATGCCTCCTCCAGCGACGAGCACGACGAGTACGGCCACATCTATGAGGACGCGGAGAACCGCCGCCGGATGCAGGAGAAGCGGATGCGGAAGTTGGAAACGGCCCGCTCCGAGATGCGGCCCCCCACCGCCTACGGCGCCGCCGACCCCGACCTGACCTTCATCGCCTGGGGGTCCACCTACGGACCGCTGCGGGAGGCGGTGGACCGGCTGAACGGCCAGGGGGTTCGGGCCCGGATGCTTCACTTCACCGACATCTGGCCGGTCCCCCAGGGTGTGGAGGCCCTGCTGGCGGGCGAGACGGTGGCGGTGGAGAACAACTACTCCGGCCAGTTCGCCGACCTGCTCCGCATGGCGACGGGCCACACCGTCTCCCGCCGCATCCTGAAATGGGACGGTCGGCCCCTGTCGCCGGAGTACATCACGCATCACGTTTCACGTTTCACGTGAGGCGTGAAGCGTAAAACGCAAAACGTGAAACACGTGAAGGAGGCACTATGGTCACCATAGACGACTTCGCCAGTCCGGTTCGCCCCACCTGGTGTACCGGGTGCGGGAACTTCGCGATCTGGAACGCGGTGAAACGGGCGCTGGCCCAGGTGGGCCTGGCGCCGCACGAGGTGATGCTGGTGAGCGGCATCGGCTGCGGGAGCAAACTCCCCGACTACACCCACGCCAATGGCTATATGACCCTCCACGGCCGGACGGTACCGGTGGCGACGGGGGTTCGGCTGGCCAACCACGGCCTGCGGGTCCTCTGCACCCACGGCGACGGGGATGCCTACGCGGAGGGGCTGGGCCACATGCTCCACGCCGCCCGCCGCAACATCGGCCTGGTGGACATCATCCAGGACAACCGCATCTACGGCCTGACCAAAGGGCAGTACTCCCCCACCAGCGACCGGGGACGGGTAAGCAAGACCTCCCCCTGGGGCGCTTTTGAACTCCCGGTCAACCCCATCGCGCTGGCGCTGGCGGCGGGCGCCACCTTCGTCGCCCGCTCCTGGTCCGGCGACCTGAACCACCTGACGGCGACCATTGTCCGCGCGCTGGGCCACCGGGGCTACGCGCTGATAGACGTCTTCCAGCCCTGCGTCACCTTCAACCGGCAGAACTCCTACGATTTCTACCGGCCGCGGGTCTACAACCTGCAGGACGACCCGGACTACGACGTCACCGACCGGATGGCGGCCTTCGCGCGGGCGCTGGAATGGGGCGACCGGATTCCCATTGGCGTTTTCTACCAGGTGGAGGACCGGCCCGCCTACGAGGAGCAGGTCCCGGCGTTGAAGGCGGGGCCCCTGGCTCCCCGCCCCGTGGAAAAACTCCGCCCGGAGCAGGTCCAACGGCTGCTGGAGGAGTTTTTGTAGGAAGAAACCACGAAGACACAAAGACACGAAGATATTAAAAATTTTTTCTCTGTGCCTTTGTGTCTTTGTGTGAGGATCACGTGAACCGCCTGTCGGGAGTCTGGTCTATACCGAAGCGGGTCTGGGCCGCGATGGGGAGGCGGTTGCGCCGCGCCCCCCGCTCCCAGCCCAACCACACGGCGGAGCGCCGACCCGCCCCCGTCGTCCTCTCCCCGCGCGCCCTGCGCCTGCTGGCCCTGCTGGTCCTGGCCAACGGCCTGGTCCTGGCCGCGCTGGCTGTCTCCCTCTACCGCGCGGGTACCGCCCTGATGGCCCGTCCGCCGGTGGTCACCGTCGTCGTCACCGCAACGCCCCCGCCCAACCCCACCGCCGGCCCGACCCCGACCCCCTTCGGGAGCGGCGGCGCCGTCGCCTTCACCCTCCGCCGCAACGGGAACTCCGACGTCTACG
>JAPYWT010000370.1 GCA_028276215.1 Thermoflexus sp.
CGGGGAGGGGGAAGGGGGAGGGGCAAGCCGGCGTAATGCCCCAAAGGGCTCCAAATACCTCTGGGAAAAAACAAGTTGCACATGGCGTATTTTCTATCTCTTCGCGTTCTTTGCGCTCTTTGCGGTTTTCCAACTGCACAGGTGGCATTTTTGAGTCTCCTGCAAAAAGGTCATTTCACCGCCGAGACGCAGAGTACGCAGAGATTATACTGTAGAACTCTGCGCTCTCGGCGTCTCTGCGGTGAGTTTTTGCAGTGAAGTCATTTTTGCAACGTCACCCTGATTATGGTATAATCTTCCCAAATACCTGTCAGATCAGCATGTTCGGAGGGAGCAAGCATGAGAATCGGAGTTCTGACTGGAGGGGGCGACGTCCCTGGACTGAATCCCTGCATCAAGGCTCTGGTCTATCGGGCCGTGGATGAAGGCCATGAGGTCGTCGGCATCCGCCGGGGATGGGCCGGACTGCTGTACTATAACCCCGATGACCCTTCCCCTCAGCCGGAGAACGTGATCCCGCTGGATAAGGCCATCGTCCGCACCATTGACCGGACCGGTGGCACGTTTCTCCACACGTCCCGCACCAATCCCAGCCGGGTGGCGCCGGATAAAGCGCCCGCGTTTCTGAACCCGGAGCAGTTCCCGGTGGACAAAAACGGGAATGTGGACTTCACCACCCACGTCCTGCGGGTGCTGGAACACCTCAAGATAGATGTCCTGGTGCCCATTGGCGGTGAGGACACCCTGGGATACGCGGCCCGCATCCATCGCGAAGGCTTCCCCATCGTCAGCATCCCCAAGACGATGGACAACGACGTCTTCGGCACCGACTACTGCATCGGTTTCTCCACCGCCGTCACCCGCAGCGTCCGCTTCATCCACCAACTCCGCTCCACCGCCGGCTCCCACGAGCGCATCTGCGTGGTGGAACTCTTCGGCCGTCATTCCGGCGAGACCTCCCTGATCGCCGCCTACCTGGCCGGGGCGGACCGGGCCATCATCTCGGAAGTCCCCTTTGACATTGAGAAACTGGCCCGTCTGCTGATCAAGGACAAGTATGAGAACCCCAGCCGTTACGCGATTCTGACCATCTCCGAGGGGGCCCGCGAGATCGGGAAAGACGTCATCCAGTCCGGCGTCCCCGACCCCTACGGTCACAAGAAACTGGGCGGCATCGGTGCGGTGACCGCCAAGCGGCTGGAGCAGATTACCGGCGAGGGGACGATGTGTCAGGAACTGGCCTACCTGATGCGCTCCGGCGAGCCCGACGCGCTGGACATCATGGTCGCCGTCAACTTCGCCAATACCGCGATGGACCTGATCCAGGAAAAGAAGTTCGGCCGGATGGTGGCCCTGCGGGAAGGGCGCTATACCGACGTGGACGCCGCATCGCCGACTCTGGGGGTCAAACACGTAGACGTACGGGCCCTGTACGATATAGACGAGTACCGGCCCAAAGTGATGCACGTCCACGGGAAGCCGATGTTTTTGTATTAAACGTGAAACGTGAAACGTGAAACGTGAAACGTGAAACGTAAAGCGTGAAACGCACGGCAGGAATGAGCCGGAGGCGGAAATGAAGCGCATTGCGGTGCTGACCAGCGGCGGTGATGGGCCGGGGCTGAACCCCTGCATCCGCGCCGTGACCCGGATGGCCATCCATCTGGGAGCAGAAGTGATCGGGGTCCGACGGGGGTACCTGGGCCTGATCAACGGCGAGGTGGTGGAACTGGACCGGCGGGCAGTCGGGGGCGTTATGGGCTACGGCGGCACCTTTCTGGGCACCGCCCGCTGCCCGGAATTCCAGACCGAGAAGGGGCGCCGGGAAGCGCTGCGGACCCTCAACCGGCTGGATATAGACGGCCTGGTGGTCATCGGGGGTAACGGCTCCCTCACCGGCGCGCTGGAACTGCACCGCATGGGCTTCCCCGTCGTCGGCGTCCCTGCCACCATAGATAACGACGTCAACGGCACCGACATCGCCATCGGCGTGGACACCGCGCTGAACACCATCCTGGACGCCGTAGACCGCATCAAAGATACCGCCTCTTCCCACAATCGGGCCTTTCTGATTGAGACGATGGGGCGCAACTGCGGCTACCTGGCCCTCGCCAGCGGCGTGGCCGGCGGAGCCGAACTGGTCCTCATCCCCGAAGTGGAGACCACGATGGAAGAAGTGGCGCGGGTCATCGGCGATACGTACGTGCGGGGGAAGGCCCACTGCATCATTATCGTCGCCGAGGGGTGGAAACCGGGCACCCGTGCCCTGGTGGACTATCTGAACAGCCGCCAGGAAGAACTGGGGTTTGAGATTCGCCTGACCGTTCTGGGGCACATCCAGCGGGGTGGGCGGCCGTCGGCCTTTGACCGGCTGCTGGCGACCCGGTTGGGCGCCGCCGCCGCCGAAGCACTGCTCCGGGGAGAAAGCGGCGTGATGGTGGGGTGGCGCCACGACCGGGCCGTCACCACACCGCTGGAGGAGGCAGTGGCGTTCTGCAAGGAGGTCAATCTGGAACTCTGGAAACTGGCAGCAGTGATGGAAGTCTAACGGTCTTTTCCAGGGAACAGGGAGACTCAGGGGTTTGGGGCAGGCGGCTGTGCTACCTGCTCCAAACCTTTTTATTTCCCCTCTGGCTACCCGACAGTTTGAAATCAGGACACGGATACGCACGGGTTTCACGGATCAGCACGGATGAAATCTGTACCATCCGTGCCCATCCGTGTCCCATTGAACGGGAAACAAAGGTAAGACGGGCATTTACGGCTTATCAATCCGTGTCTATCCGTAGCATCCGTGTGAATCCGTGTACTGCCCGATCAAAAGTGTCAGGTGACCAGATTTCCCCTCAAGTTCTGCGCCCTCTGCGTTCTCTGCGATGAAATCTACGGACTGCCGCTGAGAGCGACGGTCAGGTCGGCGCCGCAGGCCACCCGCAGGACGGGGATGCGCAGCGCCCGCAGTGCCTGCGCCAGTTCCTCCGTCCCGGACGGGCCGCCGAAGGTGGCGGCGTCCAGCAGGACCACCACCGGGCGCAGCCCCCGACGGGTCATCTGGTCCGCGGCCAGCGCGACCTCCCGCCGGGTAGACGGGGTGATCAGGACGACAGTGCTCCCACGCGGGAGGTGGCGGGCCTGCACGCCCAGGAGCGCAGCAAAGGAAAGGTCCCCGTCCGCCCGGACCAGCGCCAGAGATTCCAGCATCTTCCGCAGTTGCCGCCCGCCCCGGTCCGGGGGGAGGACGGTGAGCCCGGCCCCCTGGCAGACCAGCCCCACGGCCCGTCCCCGCCGCAGGAAGTACTGCCCCACCGAGGCCGCGATGGTCACCGCGTACTCCTCCGTAGAGGGTGGCAGGCCGACGGCGCGCAGGGGCTGCCAGAGCACCTCGTCGGCCGGAACGGTCGGGACGGAAGGGAGGGCGTGGTGGACGGCGCGCTCGGCGTCCACAAAAATCCAGACCTCCGCCAGGGGGTCCAGTTCAAACTCTTTGACGATGAGCCGATCCCGGCGGGCCGTGCTGGGCCAGTGGATGCGGTTC
>JAPYWT010000371.1 GCA_028276215.1 Thermoflexus sp.
CGTTGACATCTATGTTGGATGAACCGTCCAGCGGGTCAAAGACCAGAACGTAGCGGCCGGTCGGGTAGCCCTCGGGGATGGGGATGATGTCCGGCTCCTCCTCGGAAGCCATCACCGCCAGTCGGCCTGTATAGGAGTTCATGCGGATAATCGTTTGGTTGGCGAAGACGTCCAGTTTCATCTGGGCCTCGCCCTGGACGTTGGTCTTGCCCGCCAGGCCGAGAATCTGGACCAGCCCGGCGCGGGAGGTCTCGCGGGCGATGATTTTGGCCGCCAGCGCGATGTCGTAGAGGAGACTGGTAAAGACGCCGGTCGCCTCCGGGTAGGCCCGCTCCTGCTCCAGGATGTGCCGTTCTATGGTGATGATTTCCTCGGGCATCGGCTCACCCCATGTACCAGACCCATTTGGAGCCGCGCATATCGCGGATGATGTCGGTGGTGGAGAGGATGCCCAGGGGCGTGCCGTCCTCGTCCACCACCAGCAGGCGGTGGATGCGGCTTTCCAGCATTTTCCGCGCCGCCTCCGCGACCGGCGCGTCTTTGGAAATGGTGATCACGCCGGGGGTCATGACGTCGGCCGCGCGAATCCGGCTCAGGTCCTCACCGTAGTGGGCGATGGCGTCGGTGTGAGAGACAACCCCCAGAGGCTGGGTTCCCTCTCCTTCGGCCACAATGATGGCGTGAATGTCGGTATCCGCCATCACCCGCACCACTTCCTGGAGGGGAGTGTCGGGCTTACAGAAGATGACGCCTTTGTGGTAGATGTCTCGGACCAGGTGTTGAGCCATAGAAAACCTCCTTGAGCGTTGTACAGGGTTCAGGCCCCGGTTTCTGGAAGCCCGGAAGTCGGAGGCTACCGCCAGAGGATGAAGTAGTAGCCCAGAATCACTGCCCAGAGAATACTGTCTATCCGGTCCAGCGCGCCGCCGTGACCCGGGAAGAGCGTGCCGCTATCTTTGGCGCCCACCTGACGTTTCACCATAGAGATTGCCAGGTCGCCGAGCGGAGAAAGAACAGCCACCAGCAGGCCGATCCCGGCGCCGTCTATGGCCCGGGGGCCACTGGGGCTGGCAACCAGGCTCCACAGGGCGGCCAGTCCGGTCGTCAGGAGAGTACCGGTAACAACCCCTCCAATGTAGCCCTCCCATGTCTTGCCCGGGCTCAGGGTGGGGGCCATTTTGTGGCGGCCCCAGGTGCGGCCGATTATGTAGGCACCGCTATCGGCGAACCAGACGGCGGGCAGGACGGTCATCACCCACCAGAGGCCATCGGGCATGCTCCGCAGGCGGATGAGGTGCCAGCCACACCACCCCACATAGAGAGCCCCGACCACCGTCAGGGACCAGTCGGCTACCGGTTTGCCCTGCCGATGAACCAGTTGCCATGCCAGGGAACCCAGCAGGGCCAGAGAGAGGCCAGGGCCGAAGAGTCCCCATCCGGGGAACTGGGCATCCAGCAGCAGCACCCACAGGAGGAGCAGTGCCCAGGGCAGAGCAGGGCGGAAGTGGTCTTTTTCCATCAGACGGCAAAATTCCACCACCGCCACCGTGAGCACGACGAGGACAAGGGCGAAGAACCCGATACCCCCTACCTTGATCAGGGCGACGACAACAGGAAGGGCAATCAGGGCCGTGAGCAGGCGGGCGCGCAACACGTGGAAGGGCAACTCCGCAGGGAATAGGGTATCGGCGAATCAGGCGGTCGCCGGGTCACCCCCTCTGGGATTCTCCATGGGTGGGAATGCGGCCAAAGCGGCGCTCGCGCCGGGCATACTCGGCCAGGGCCTTGTAGAATTCGTCTTTGTCAAAATCCGGCCAGTAGACCGGGGTGACGTAGTACTCGGCGTAGGCGCCCTGCCAGATCAGAAAGTTGCTCACCCGCATCTCTCCGCTCGTGCGGATGATGAGGTCGGGGTCGGGAAGGCCCGCCGTGTAGAGGTAGCGGGAGATGAGGACTTCGTCCACTGCTTCGGGAGGGACGCCGTCCTGGATGATGCGGCGGACCGCGTCCACAATCTCAGCCCGTCCACCGTAGTTGAAGGCGACGTTCAGGATGAGCCGCTGGTTGTCCCGGGTCAGGTCCAGCGCCTGGCGGATTTTGGTTGCCAGCCGCTCCGGCACCCGCTCCAGCCGCCCGACATGGCGAATCTGGACGCCTTCCCGGTGGAGTTCGGGAAGTTCCCGGTCAATCATCCGCTCCATAATGTCCAGCAGGCCTTCCACCTCATCCCGGGGACGTTCCCAGTTTTCGGTGGAGAAGGCGTAAATGGTGAGGATGCGGACGCCAAATTCCACCGCCGCGCGCAGGATGCGGCGGAGATTCTCCGTCCCAGCACGATGACCGGCCAGGCGCGGAAGCCCTCTTGCCTGGGCCCATCGGCCATTCCCATCCATGATGATGCCGACATGGACGGGGATTTTCTCCAGTGGAGGGTATACTTTTTCCTCTTTTTTCGGTTGAGTCATTGGGGCAAAATCGGAGACAGTCCCTCTGGAACGATGCGGGTAAGGCGGTGAGTCAACAGGTGCCAGGTGCAGGAATATTATACCACCGTTCTGCCTTTTCGGCAAAAAGACTTTTGTCCTCCTGCAGGTTCCCAACCCGCAGGAGGGCAAACTCCATCAGATTTCCATAACTTCCCGGGTCTTCCGCTCGCCGATTTCATCCGCCCGCGCGATGTATTTGTCGGTCAGTTCCTGGAGTTCGTCGCGGGCCTGATAGAACTCGTCCTCCGAAATCAATTTTTCCTTCTCAAACTCCCGCAGGTCATCCAGCGCCTCCCGCCGGATGTTGCGCAGGGCGACTTTCGCCTCCTCCACCCGTCGGCTGACCATGCGCGCCAGTTCTGTCCGACGCTGTTCCGTCAGCGGGGGGATGACCAGGCGGATGATGCGGCCGTCGTTGGATGGGGTGAGGCCCAGGTCGGATTTCAGGATGGCCCGCTCAATCTCTCCCAGGGAGGAAGGGTCGTAGGGGCGGATAGTGAGCAGTTGCGGCTCCGGCGCGCTGATGACGGCCAGTTGGTTGAGGGGGGTGGGGATACCGTAGTAGTCCACCATCACCCGTTCCACCAGGGCCGGGCTGGCCCGACCGGTGCGGATGGCCCGGAAATCCGCCTCCAGGACCTCCAGGGTCTTCTTCATCCGGTCTTCGGTCTCACGCAGCAAGTCCCTGATCATGCTCTCCTCCGGGGAAGAGAATCAAAAAGAATCAAAGAATCAGAAGAATCATAAGAATCACAGGAAGCACGAGAGCAGTAATTCTTCCGATTCTTCTGATTCTGCTGATTCTCCTGATTCTGCTGATTCATCATCGGGAGATCAGAGTGCCCACCTTTTCGCCCAGAACGGCCCGCTCCAGGCTCCCCGGCTGCCAGAGGTCCAGGACAATGATAGGCAGGTCGTTATCCATGCAGAGGGAGATGGCAGTGGCATCCATCACGCCGACCCGCATGTTGAGTGCTTCCATGTAGGTCAGGTGGTCAAACCGTTGGGCGTCGGGATTCTGGCGGGGGTCATCGGAGTAGACGCCGT
>JAPYWT010000372.1 GCA_028276215.1 Thermoflexus sp.
CGGATGCTGCAGTAAGCCTCTCCGGGATTCGCCCGTTACAGCGGAGGCCCTTGGCCGCCCATCGGGTGAGCGAGGGAACCGAGCGCGCCGGCCTGCGCTGGCGAACCAGGGTGGTACCGCGGAGCGCCCCTTCCGTCCCTGGACGGAAGGGGCGCTTTGTTTAGAAGGGCCGGACCAGGGGCAGGCCCCCGGCGGGCCAGCGAAAATTAAAAGAATATATTTTTCATTGCGGCGGCAAAGCCGCCGCAATGAAAAATATATTTTCTTTACCCCCGCAGACAAAAAGGCTAAATTTTGGGGAAGGGACGCCCCGCCCCTCCCGTCGCCACAGGAGGAGTCTATGGCCTGGTGGGAGACGTTCTTTGACGACCGCTACCTGCGCATCTACGGGCCGCTGACCTCGCCCGAGGCGACCCGGCAACAGGTACAGGGCATCATCTCGTACCTGGACCTCCAGCCGGGCGAGTCGGTGCTGGACCTGGCCTGCGGCTACGGCCGCATCGCTATCCCGCTGGCCCAGCAGGGCCTCCAGGTGACCGGTCTGGACCTCAGCGACGTGCTCCTGGGCCAGGCCCGCGCCGCCGCCCGGGAGGCCGGCGTTCAGGTGAACTGGCATCGGGGCGACATGCGGGAAATCCCCTGGACGGAGGAGTTTGACGCCGTTGTCAGCGTCTTCACCTCCTTCGGCTACTTCGCCGACGACCGGGAGAACCAGCGCGTCCTGGAGGGAATCCGGCGCGCCCTCAAACCGGGCGGTCAGGTGCTGATAGACGTCATGAACCGGGACTGGCGGGTCCGCCAGGACATCCAGCGCCACTGGTTTGAGGCCGGAGAACTGATCGTCCTGGCGGAGCCGTGGCTGGACCCGGTGGCCGGCCGTACCGGGGAGACCTGGCGCTGGCTGGAGGGCGGCGAGTGGCAGAGCATGGAGTTTGACGTCCGCATCTACACCGCCACCGAACTGAAGGCGATGATAGAGGCCGCCGGCCTGCGCTGGGTGACGGTCTACGGCGGATGGACCGGGGAGCCGCTCACCCCTCTTTCCCGCCGCATCATCGCCATCGCCCGACGGAACGCTTGACCGCCGCGCCAGGTGTGGTACAATGAATGTGCCACCATAGTGGCATTTCCGGTGGCTGGAGGTGCAAAATGGAGATGATCAAACTGACCGTCCGGTTGCCTCTCCCCCTGCATCGGGCGTTGCAGGAGCGGGCCCGGCGCCGACGCCAGTCCCTGAACCAGACCATCGTGGATGAACTCTTCCGGGCCATTGGAGCGACGGCGGAAAGCGAGGCCACTTTTCTCCGCCGGGTGCTTCGGGAAGAGGGATTGCTGGCTGAACCCGGACTCTGGGATACGGGTCTCTGGGAAGGCCCCGCTCCCACGGCCGAAGAGGTCCGCCAGTTGCTGGCGGGCGCGCCTCCCCTCTCCGACATCGTCATCGCCGAACGCGGGGAGGCATAATGGCTCTCTTCTACCTGGACACCAGCGCCCTGGTCAAGTACTACGTCCCTGAGCCCGGCACCGGCTGGGTTCAACGCATCCTGGACGAGCGGAACAGGGACGGCGAGTGGACCCACTGGATTGCCATCAGCCAACTGACACGGGTGGAAATCGCCGCCGCTGTGGAAAGACGATACCGGGCCGGTGAACTGAGCGACCGCCAACGGCAGGCCGTCCTGGCCGGTTTTGCCCGGGGTTGTCGGGAGCGTTTTGAACAAATCGCTGTGGAGGAAAGGATCATCCACCGCGCAGCCGCTCTGGTATCCCGCCACCCCCTCCGGGCCTACGACGCGGTGCAACTGGCCTCTGCACTGGTCCTGGCAGAAGCCCTCCGGCCCTATGGACGGCCTGCGCCGACTTTCGTCTCCGCCGATGCCCGCCTCTGCGAAGCGGCTCGCCGGGAGGGCCTGGAAGTGATCAACCCGAACGAGCAGATGTAGCCCCGCATCATTTTCGTGTAATTCGTGACCCCACTGCAAAAAGGGTTCTTTATCGCAGAGACCGCAGAGTACGCAGAGCAATATTTAATAAAATCTCTGCGCTCTCCGCGTTCTCTGCGATGAGTTTTTGCAGTGAACTCATTCGTGCAATTCGTGGCTTAAGAAAAGGAGGACAGCATGCCCGAACCGTTAGCCCGAGTCTACAACCCCGCCGAAATAGAAGAGCGTCTCTACCGCTGGTGGGAGGAGCAGGGGTACTTCCGCCCCGAGACCCTGATCCAGAAGGGGCGGGCCTCCGCCTCCGGCCCCCGCTTCTGCATCACCATGCCCCCACCCAACGTCACCGGCGTCCTCCACCTGGGCCACGCCATGACCGCCGCCGTGGAGGACCTGCAGACCCGCTACTACCGTATGCGGGGGTACGACACCCTCTTCCTCCCCGGCACCGACCACGCCGGCATCGCCACCCAGAACGTCGTGGAGCGGGACCTGCGCAAAGAAGGTCTCACCCGCCACGACCTGGGCCGGGAGCCGTTCATCCAGCGGTGCTGGGACTGGGCCCAGAAGCACCGGGCCATCATCACCGAACAGCACAAGCGGCTGGGCGTCTCCTGCGACTGGTCGCGGGAGCGGTTCACCCTGGACCCCGACCTCTCCCGCGCCGTCCGGACTGCCTTCGTCCGCCTCTACAAAAAGGGGCTCATCTACCGGGGCAAATATATGGTGAACTGGTGCCCCCGCTGCACCAGCGCCATCTCCGACCTGGAGAACGTCTACTGGGAGGAACCGGGCCACCTCTGGACGGTCCGCTACCCCATCGTGGACGAAACGTGGGACGGGCCACGGGCCGGGTGGGGGAGCGGGCGCTGGGCCGAAGGGGCCACCCGGTTTATCACCGTCGCCACCACCCGCCCGGAGACCATCCTGGGCGACACCGCCGTCGCCGTCCACCCCGACGACGAGCGGTACCGGGACCTGGTCGGGAAGACGGCGGTCCTTCCGGCCCTGGGCCGTCGCATCCCCATCATCGCCGACCCGGCGGTGGACCCGGCCTTCGGGACGGGCGCGGTCAAAGTGACCCCGGCCCACGACCCCACCGACTACGAAATCGGCTTGCGCCACGGCCTGGAGCAAATCAACGTCCTCACCGAGACGGCCCGCATCAACGAGAACGGCGGCCCCTACGAGGGACTGGACCGCTTTGAATGCCGCCAGCGCATCGTCGCCGACCTGGAGCGGGAAGGGCTGCTGGTGAAGACGGAGCCCTACGTCCACTCCATCGGCCACTGCCAGCGCTGCGACACCATTACCGAGCCGTACCTCTCGGTCCAGTGGTTCGTCCGCACCAAACCCCTGGCCGAGGCGGCCATCCAGGCCGTCCGCGACGGGCGAATGCGCATCGTCCCCCAGCGTTTTGAGAAAATCTACTTTAACTGGCTGGAGAACATCCGGGACTGGTGCATCAGCCGCCAACTCTGGTGGGGCCATCGCATTCCCGTCTGGTACTGTGACGACTGCGGCGGCCAGACCTGCGAACTGGAGGACCCGACCGTCTGCGCGCACTGCGGGAGCCCCAACATCCACCAGGA
>JAPYWT010000373.1 GCA_028276215.1 Thermoflexus sp.
GGTCGTGGTTGCCCACCAGCAGAAGGACGGGAATCCCGGCGTCGGCCAGTTGCTTCACCCGTCGGGCAAAGGCCCGCTGGTAGGTGGGGTTGGGGTCGCGGGTCTTGTAGGCGTCGCCCGCGAAGAGGACCAGGTCGGCCTCGTGGTTCAGAGCGTACTCCACCACCTCGTCCAGCCGGTCCAGAAAATCCCGCACCCGACTGTTGACGCCCGTGGCCGGGTCCAGGCGCCCGTAGTTCTCTATCCCGATATGCAGGTCGGCGAAATGGAGAAGGCGGATGCCCTCCATACCCCCTACTCCTTACTCCGTACTCCGTACTCCGTACTCCGTACTCCGTACTCCTTACTCCGTACTCCCTACTCCGTACTCCCTACTCCGTACTCCCTACTTCCTTCTGCAACTTCCGCAGGCCGTTCTCCACGACGCGCAGGGCGCGGCGCAGTTCCTCTTCCAGTTGGCAGAGAACGTTGAAGACATACTCGTCGGCCTCTTTGCGCAGCGCGCTGGCCTCCCGTTCCGCCTGTTCGCGGATGGCGGCGGCCCTGGCCTCGGCGGCCCGGACGACGGCGTGCTCGGCGGCCAGTTCCGCCGCCCGCTGTTCCGCCTCCCGGACCCGTCGCTCCGCCTCCTCGCGCGCCTGGGCCAGGATGCGCTCCCGCTCCTGGTTGACCCGCTGAGCCCGGCGCACCTCTTCGGGAATGGAGATGCGCATCTGCTCCACCAGTGCCCCAATTCGCCGCTCATCCACCAGGCGGATAGAGGAGAAGGGCAGTCGGCGGCTCTTCCTCACCGTCTCTTCCAGCCGGTCTACCAGGTGCAGGATGTCCATGCTCCACCTCGCGAATGGGGAAATCCCTTCTCATTGCGGCGGCAGAGCCGCCGCAATGAGAAGGGTATTCACTCAATCCCGCAGCGAGACCAGGGGGACAGGGCCCCGCTGCCGTTCCAGTTCGGCGCGCTTCCGCTGGAGCGCCGCGACGACGTTGGGCGGCGCCATTTGGGTCACGTCGCCGCCCAGCAGCGCCACCTCCTTCAGGATGCTGGAACTGAGAAACGCGTGCTCCTGCCGGGTCATCAGGCAGACGAACTCTATCTCCGGGGCCAGTTGCCGGTTGGTCAGGGACATCTGGTATTCCCATTCAAAGTCGCTGACCACCCGCAGTCCCCGGACGATGACTTTGGCACCGATGTGGCGGGCGAACTCCGCCGTCAATTCACCGTAGGGGAGAACGTGGATATTCGGCACATCCTTCAGCGCCTCGCGGGCCAGTTCTATCCGTTCCTCCAGGCTGAAGAGCAGACTCTTGGAGGGGCGGTCGTAAATGCCGACCACCAGGTCATCAAAGATGGTCGCTGCGCGGATGGCGATGTCCATGTGGCCGAAGTGGATGGGGTCAAAGGTGCCGGGATAGAGGGCGCGACACATCAGATGTCTCCTTTTTGGGGGAATGCTGATTTCGCGGCTCAACTGACTTCTCCTTCACCGGAGGCCCAGAGGTCCGCGACCCGCCGGGCCAGCAGGCGGTGCTCCGGCTTCTGCAGGGCGGGGTCCGTCTCCAGAAGGCGCCCGGCGGCCTCCCGCACCCGCTCCAGGAGCCGCAGGTCGGCGATGGAGGCCATTTTCAGGTCGGGCAGGCCGGACTGACGGGTGCCCAGGAACTCCCCCGGCCCCCGCAGTTCCAGGTCCTTCTGGGCCAGGACGAAGCCGTCGGTGGTGGATTCTACGGCCCGCAGCCGCTCCTCCGCCTCGGCGGAGGCGGATTCGGCCACCAGCAGGCAGTAGGAGGGATGCTCGCCCCGGCCGACCCGGCCCCGGAACTGGTGGAGTTGGGCCAGGCCGAACCGTTCGGCCCCCTCCACCAGCATCACCGTGGCGTTGGGGACGTCAATCCCCACCTCCACCACCGACGTCGCCACCAGGATGTCCAGTTCCCCCCGGGCGAAGGCGGACATCACGGCGTCCTTCTCCTCGCCCTTCATCCGCCCGTGCAGGAGGCCCAGGCGCAGGTCAGGAAAGACCTCCCGCCGCAGCCGTTCGTACTCCTCCACGGCGGCCTTCGCCTCAATCTTCTCCGATTCCTCCACCAGCGGGCAGATGATGAAGGCCTGGCGCCCCTTGGCGACCTGGCTGCGGACGAAGGCGTAGGCCCGCTCCCGCTCCCGGGGCATAATGACCCGCGTCGTGATGGGCTGGCGGCCCGGCGGCATCTCATCTATCACCGAGACGTCCAGATGGCCCCAGATGGTCAACTGGAGGGAACGGGGGATGGGCGTGGCGGTCATCACCAGCAGGTGGGGGTTGTAGCCCTTCTGCCGCAGCGCCGCCCGCTGACGGACCCCGAAGCGGTGCTGTTCGTCAATGACCACCAGGGCCAGGTTCTGGAAGTTGACCGACTCCTGGATGAGCGCGTGGGTGCCCACGGCGACGTCCACGGAGCCGTCGGCCAGGCCCGCGTAGATGGCCTCCCGCTCCGCACCGGTCACGCTGCCCGTGAGCAAGCGGACCTGGATGGGCCGGCCCGGGAAGCGGGCGAACAGGGCGGAGAGGGTCCGGTAGTGCTGTTCGGCCAGAATCTCCGTGGGAGCCATCATGGCCGCCTGAGCCCCCGCCGCCACTGCCAGGGCCATGGCGACCGCCGCCACCACCGTCTTGCCCGAACCGACGTCGCCCTGGAGGAGACGGTTCATCGGGTGGGGGGAGGAGAGGTCCGCCACAATGTGCTCCAGCGCCCGCCGCTGGGCCCCCGTCAGCGAGAAGGGGAGGCTCTGGAGCAGGGCCTCCAGCATGGACGGGTCCACCGGCAGTTGGCGCCCGGGCGCGGAGCGCCAGAGTTGCCGCTGGCGCAGGATGCCGATCTGGAAGACGAAGAGTTCGTCAAAAGCCAGCCGGTAGCGGGCCTTCTCCAGAGCCTTCCGGTCATCGGGAAAATGGGCCTGCCGCAGGGCGGTCCCCAGGTCCACCAGACCGTACTCCTCCCGCAGGGACGGCGGCAGGTGGTCCGGCAGGCGCGGCGCCCAGTACTCCACCGTCCGATGGACCATTTGCCGCAGCCATTTGGCGTTGATACCCTCGGTTAGGGGGTAGACGGGGACCAGCCGCCCGGTGTGGAGGAGTTCCGGCTGGAGGGGCTCCCATTCCGGAGAAGTGAAGCAGAGATGGCCCAGGTACTCGTCTACCCGTCCGCTGATGACGATTTGCTGACCGGGCCGGATCCGTTCGCTCAGGAAGGGCTGGTTGAACCATGTGGCCTCAATGAAGCCGGTGCCGTCGGTCAGGATGGCCTTGAAGATGGGCATCCCGCCGCGGCTCTCCCGCGTCCCGGCCTCCCAGACGCGGGCGATGATGGTGACCTCCTCGCCGTACTCCAGCCGGTTGATGGGCTTGAGGCTGGAGTAGTCGTCGTAGCGACGGGGGAAGAAGTAGAGGACGTCCCGGATGGTGCGGAGGCCCAGGCGGGCCAGCCGCTCGGCCTGTTTGGACCCCACGCCCCGAATGGCGGTGAGGGGGGCCTTCAGGCCCGG
>JAPYWT010000374.1 GCA_028276215.1 Thermoflexus sp.
GAAGAAGGCCGTCCGCTCCGGGTTCTGCAGGGCAATGGACTTGGGGGCCAGTTCGCCCGCGACGACGTGGAGGAAGGTGATGCAGATGAACGCGATGGCGGCGGCGATGGAGTGGGCCGCGGCCCCAATCCAGGATTCGGGGAGGAACTGCAGGAGGGGGACGAACAGGTGGGCCAGGGCCGGTTCCCCAATCCACCCCAGGGCCAGGCTGGCGATGGTGATGCCCAGTTGGGTGGCGGCGATGAAACGGTCGGGGTCATCCAGGGCCCGCCGGACGATGAGAGCAGTGGGGTGGCCCTGGGCGATCAGTTCCTCCACCCGCGTCCGCCGGACGCTGACCAGCCCGAATTCGGCGGCGACGAAAAAGGCGTTCATCAGGACGAAAAGGACAACGCCCAGTAAACCTGTTAAAACAGAGAGCCAGGGATTCATTTGTACTGCGTGTTCCGGTATTCCGTGTCCTATTTCTTCGGGCGCCCGGCGAGGGCGATGGGCAGGGCCAGGAGCACGCTCATCCCCCAGAGGGCCAGCCCGGAGGCGTTATCCGCAATCCATACCATCCACTTCCCCATACCACTCAGGTCGGCCCGCCAGGCCCGTTCCAGTTGGTCCAGGGTGATATGGAGGGCTCGCTGGACCCCGCCGTCGCAGTCGGCGCCGTCGGCGTAGGCCTGGAGGAGAGCGCGGATACCGCTATCGCCGTATTGTTGCCGGATATAGCGCACCAGGCTCCCGCTCTCGGCATAGGCCAGCAGTGCCTCCGACGGATCCGTGGAGAAGGGAGGACAGAGGTTCCGGAGGGGAATCAGACGTCCTTCGTTCCGCGCCCGTTCCAGCAGGGAGTCCAGATTGGGGTCGGGACGGGTCTCGTTGGCCGTCGCCAGTCCCTCGTTCAGCCAGGCCGGGATGTACCGGTATCCCTCCGGGCCCGCCAGACGGTAGACGAGGAGGTGGGTGAGTTCGTGGGGGATTTCCTGCTCCATCTGGGCCATGTATCCACCGTCGTGGGGAACCGCGACCAGGATGACCCCCAGTTCGGGGCGGGCCTGACCGCCCATCCAGGCCCGACCGGCCATCCGCAGCGCGGCCTGGAGGTCAGCCAGCGACGGGTAGAGGTAGATGTCCACTTTCTCCGGCACCGGCGCGTTCAGGGAACGGGATATTCGTTCCAGGCTGACGGCCGCAATATCCAGCGCCGCCTGCATGTACTGGGGGTCGTCCACAGTGCTGTAGACGGTGGCCGGTCCGGCCGTCCGCCGGAACCAGTTCAGCCGGTTGTCCTCGTAGCGGAAGGTGGCTTGAGGGGTGGTCAGTTGGTGACCGGCCGCGTCCCGTACCTCCCACCACCAGTTGACGGTGCCGAAAGGGGGAAAGGGGAAAAGGCGCAGGTCCCGGGTGAACGTCGCCTGGACCGAGGGGCTGGGGTCCACCGGGACAGAGGTGACCTCTACCCGATCGTTGCCTGCCGACTGGATGTAGAGGTACAGGGCAGTGATGTCGGCAGATGATGTGGCCTGGATGGAGAAGACGGCCTGTTGGCCGAAGGTGTACGTAACGGAGGCCTCTTGAACGGTGATGGGCGTTTCCTGGAACGCCGCCGGGCCCGCAATGACCGCAGAGGGCGCCGGAAAGAGCAAAACGGCCAGAAGCAGGATGGCAAGGGTCAATCCGTACCCCCCACTTCCTACTTCGTACTCCCTACTTCCTACTTCGTACTCCCTACTTCCTACTCCGTCCTTCCTACTCCCACTCTTCATCCCAATCCTCGTCCCAGTCCTCCTCGTCGTCCTCTTCATCTTCAAAGAAGTCAAACAGGAGGAACGCGCCCAGGTCGCCGTGGAGGAATTCCAGTTCCCGCAGGGCTTCCCGCGCGGCGCCGCGCAGGGCCTCGCTATCGGAATGGCGGCAGGCGTCCAGGGCCTGGCGGGCTTCGTCTCCGCCGATCTGTCCCAGGGCCCAGATGGCGGCCTCCTGGACCTCGGCGTCCACGTCCTCTATGAGTTCCAGCAGCGCGGGCACGGCGTCGGCCAGTTCCAGTTCACCGCAGGCCCGGGCGGCCTCGTAGCGCATCTGGGGGCTGGGGCTGTGGAGTTCCCGCATCACTTCGGCTGCCCAGCGGTCGTCGGCGCTGCGGCCCATGGCGAAGACGGCGCTGACGCGCATCCGCTCGTCGGGGTGGCGGTAGGCGGCGCGGATGAGGTCAATGACCACGCTCTCGCCGGAGTAGGCCAGGGATTCCAGCGCCCGCCGCCGGACCTCCAGGTCTTCTTTCTCGTTGGTACAGGCGGCCAGAAGGGCCTGGAAGGCCTGCTGGTGGGGGCGGGGGCGGATTTTGCCCAGTTCGCCGGAAAGCATAAAGCGGCCCAGGGAGGTGGCGGCGGCCGCCCGAACCTCAGCGGCCGGGTCGTTCAGCAACACGTTGGCCAGCACCGGCACCAGGCGGATGTCCTCGTTTTCCCAGAGGCCCTCCACGGCGGCCAGGCGCACCGTGGCGTCCGGGTCCTCCAGCACCAGTCGGAACACCTCGTCAAAGTTCACCTCAAAGTCGCTCTCGGCGATTTCCACCATCATCTGGGCCATCTTCCGGCGGGTCACGACGGGCAGTCGGCCCCAGATGGCCCAGACCTGCTCGGCCTCACTCCGTTCCAGATTGGAGAGGCCGTAGAGGGTCCGGCGGTTGGTCTGGCCGGATTTCAACGATTCCAGAATTTCGGTCAGAGTGGGTGTCTTGCTCTCAGAACGGGATGAACGGACCACGGCGTCAGATTTCCTCCAGACAAATCGTCCTCACCAGGCGCTTGAACCCCAGCGAGCGCATCGCCTGGGGATTGGCTTCCAGCACCCGACGGATGGCCTCTTCGGGGGTCAGTCCCCGATAGCAGGCCAGGTAGGCCGCCAGTACGGCCCCCGTGCGGTCGTTGCCTTTGCGGCAGTGGACCAGGGTTGGGCGCCCGGCCGCGACCTCTTCGGCGACGAAGTCCACCACCGGGCGCATCCGTCGCGCCAGTCGGCGCCGCATCGGGGGGAGAAACGCCAGCCCGCCGTTGAGCGGCACCAGCAGGTGGCGGAATCCCGCCCGCCGGATGGGCTCTCCATCCACCGGCACCAGCGAGACGATGGTGCGGAACCCCGTCTCCCAGAGTTCGGTCAGGTCCCAGGGGACGGTCTGCGGCCCAGGCCGACCGGCCAGGAGGCCGGGCAGAATCCAGTAGAAGTCGCTCATCGGGCCCCCGGTCTCTCGTGGATGGCACGATGGAGTTTAACATCACTCGGCCGGGTTGTCAAATCGCGTATCGCGTATCGCGAATCGCTTATCGCTTATCGCAAATCGCTTATCGCCGTCTGTGGTCTGTCGTCTGTCGTCCGTCGTCTGTGGTCTACTGGGCCCTGATGCGGTAGTTCCGGTCGGCGGCGATGACGGCGGGATCGGCCCGCAGGCGGGCCAGCACGGTCTCTTCCTGGCCCACTGGCACCTGCAGGCGCCAGACCTGGACGCCGGAG
>JAPYWT010000375.1 GCA_028276215.1 Thermoflexus sp.
TACGGCCACAGGCCTGGCGGCCCGCGCTACAGCACAGGCCTGGCGGCCTGCGCTACGGCACAGGCCTGGCGGCCTGCGCTACGGCCACAGGCCTGGCGGCCCGCGCTACGGCACAGGCCTGGCGGCCCGCGCTACGGCCACAGGCCTGGCGGCCTGCGCTACGGCCACAGGCCCGGCGGCCTGCGCTACGGCACAGGCCCAGCGGCCCGCGCTACGGCCACAGGCCTGGCGGCCCGCGCTACGGCCACAGGCCCGGCGGCCTGCGCTACGGCCACAGGCCCGGCGGCCTGCGCTACATTCCGAGAGCGGCGAAGTAGGCCCGGGCCATAGCCTCCATATCCAGCGTGATCCCCGCCAGCGGGCCCACTTCCTGCGGCGGCTCGCCCCGTTCCCGCGCCGGTAGCGGAAACTCGCGCGGGAGCCCGTGCCGTTCGTTGAAGGCATGCCGCCGCCGCTGAATCTCCCGGCCGGCCTCCAGGAACTCCCGTTCCGTCATCCCCCAGCCGGTGGCGGCGTTCAGCCAGGCCAGAAACGGCACCTCGCCCATGTACAGCGCAAACTGGCAGAGCCCCAGACTGTCGTAGGCCCGCAGAACGGACATCCCCACCGCCATAACCCGCCCCTTCGTCGCATAGTCGTAGCGGGCGCCCGGTTTGACCCCCTCCAGTGCGAAGTACGGCATCAGCGGCGGCACTTCCACCGTCCCGGAGAGGGTGGCGGTATGACGGCCCGGCGCCGGGTCCACCTGATAGCCCAGCGCCACGCCCGGCTCGTAGAGGCCCCGGTGCATGGCCAGTTCCTGCCCTCCGGCGTGGATTGCCGCCTCCTGCGCTTCCGGCCCCAACCGCTCCGCGGCCCGCCGGACCCCGTCGGCCAGCCACTCCCCCAGGCCCGGCTCCCGCCGGGCAATACGCGCGGTCAGTTCCACAATCGCTTCGCCGTTCCCCCAGTCCAGCGGCAATTCCTCCGCCAGTTCCGGCGGCAGCCACCCCCGCTCCCGACACTCTACGGCGAAGGCGACGGCGACGCCCGTGGAGATGGTATCCAGACCGGCCCGGTTGCAGATGCGGTTGCAGCGCATCACCACGTCCAGGTCGTCGTTCAGCAGCAGCGGTCCGAACGCGGCCAGCGTCTCGTACTCCGGCTTGTGGTCCGTGTCGCCGTCGGGCAGGCGGACGATGCCGCCACAGGCCACCGGGCAGAAGGAACAGCCGTACCCGCGAATCCTGGGCCGGATGACCGCCTCGTCGCTCAGACGGGCGGCCCGGCGAAGCGGGAAGTCCCGATAGCCGATGCCCGTCCAGTTGCGGACCGGCGTGTCCCCCAGTTCCACCAGCGCGGCCGTCCCGGCGGCCGTCCCGTAGAGCCGATAGGTGTCTATGACCATTTGGGTCGGCCCGCCGCTCAGCCGGGCCCGCAGACGGCGCATAATGGGCAGGATGCGCAGGAGAAAACCGGAGATGCCGGAGGCCCAGCGGGACGGTTTCCGGCGGAAGAGGCGGCGGTACTCGTCGGTGATCCGCCGGAAGGCTTCGGGGTCGGCCAGCGGCGGGCGCGCCTTCCCCCGCGCGGCCACGGCTTTAAGGTTTTTGGCCCCCATGACGGCGCCCAGGCCGCACCGCGCGGCGGCCCGTCCGTCGTCGTTGATGATGGCGGCCAGGAGCGACCGTTTCTCCCCCGCCGGGCCGATACAGGCGACGCGCACGTCCCGGCCCGCCGCAGCGCGGATGGCCGCCTCCGTCTCGCGGGTATCCAGCCCCCAGAGGTCGGCCGCGTCCCGGATTTCGGCCCGTTCGCCGTCTATGTAGAGGTAGACAGGCCGCTGAGCCCGACCGGTGACGAAGACGCCGTCGTAGCCGGTCCCCCGCAGGGCCGGGCCGAAGTTCCCCCCGCAGTTGGAGTCCCCCCAGGCGCCGGTGAGGGGAGAGCGAGCGCAGACCATGAAGCGTCCGCCGAAGAGGGCGCCGCTGCCGGTCAGGAGCCCGGGCAGGAAGCCAATGACGTTCTCCGGCCCCAGTGGGTCGGCCCCCGGCGGGATGCGCTCGTAGAGCACATAGGCCCCCAGGCCGTACCCGCCCAGATACCGGCGGTAGACCTCCTCGGGGGGTGTTTCCACAATGATTTCGCCCGTGGAGAGGTTGACGAAGAGGATTTTGCTCCAGTAGCCATTGGGCATGGAGTGCCTCCGAGTTGAAGGAATGGGACACGGATGGACACGGATGGTACGGATTCTCACGGATTCATTTCCGTGTCTACCCGTAAAATCCGTGTTCATCCGTGTGCGATTGGATGGGACACGGATGGACACGGATGGTACGGGTTTTCACGGATTTTTATATCCGTGCCAATCCGTCCAACCCGTGTTCATCCGTGTGCAGTTGAATGGGACACGGATGGACACGGATAGCACGGGTCTTCACGGATTTTTATATCCGTGTCAATCCGTAAAACCCGTGTTCATCCGTGTCCGTTTGAATGGGACACGGATGGACACGGATAGCACGGGTCTTCACGGATTTTTATATCCGTGTCAATCCGTAAAACCCGTGTTCATCCGTGTCCGTTTGAATGGGACACGGATGGACACGGATAGCACGGGTCTTCACGGATTTTTATATCCGTGCCAATCCGTCCAACCCGTGTTCATCCGTGTGCGATTGGATGGGACACGGATGGACACGGATAGCACGGGTCTTCACGGATTTGTATATCCGTGCCCATCCGTAAAACCCGTGTTCATCCGTGTCCGTTTCCTAAGGCGGCAGCGGAGTGGGCGTAGGCGTCAGCGGTGATTCCAGCCAGAGGAAGCGGCGGGTCAGCCCTTCCTCCGACGCGGTGGTGAAGGCGCCGCTGCGGGTCTCCCGCACCACCCGCACCTCCCACTGGAACTCCCGCGCCTGCGAACCGGGCGGGGGGAACAGGTCGGCGGGTACCCGGTAGGCCGTCGTCCGGGTCCGTACCCGGACAACGGGGATGCCCGGGCGCACAATCCGCAGTTCGTACCACTCGTTGGGGCGCAGGACCGCGACGGAAGCCCACTGGAGCACGATGCGGGCGTCCGGCCCGCCGAAGACAGCCCCGTCCGGCGGGCTCAGCAGGGGCGGCGGCGGATAGGGCGGAATGGGCGTCGGCGTGGCGTAGGGGTTGGGGGTGGGCGTCGGCGTGGGCATTGGCGTCCCCAGCGGGATGATCAGCGGCTGGTTCACGTGGATGACGTCCGAACCAGCGGGTATCTCCGGATTCGCCGCCCGGATCAGGGAGACGGTGACACTGTACTTCTGCGCAATGGAGATGAGCGTCTCCCCCGGCGCGACGACGTGGATGATGTAGTCGCCCGGCGTGGGAGTCGGCGTGACTGTCCCCGGCAGGAGAGAGGGCGTCGGGGTGGGACGGGCCGGGGGGATGAGCAGCACCTGCCCGATCTGCAACGCGTCCGGGTTGATGCCCGGATTCAGGGCGACGATTTCCTCCACCGTCGTATCGTACCGGACC
>JAPYWT010000376.1 GCA_028276215.1 Thermoflexus sp.
GCCCCACCTGGGCCAGGAACTCTTTGGGGATGATCTCGGTGGCCGCCTGGGGCTTCCCCGTCTCCAGGACGGTCCGGACGATGGGCAGGTCGCCGAAGTGGCCCCGGGTGAGGGCCGATGAGAGTCCCCCCTCGGGCCAGAGCACTTTCCCGACCACCATGTTGCCGTCGGCGTCCAGGACGGCGATCAGGTGGGTGCCGCCCAGGGCCAGGACGATGATTTTGTTGGTGATCTGCCGGTCAATGATCTGGATGGCCTGGGGGTCTCCCCTGGCAGCGGCGGGGAAGTTCTCCACCACCCACGGGTCCAGCACCAGCCGGTGGCTGATGGCGGCGACCTCGTCCAGTTTGAGTTGGTAGAAGGTCTCGGCCAGTTTCATATCCCGCGCCACCCGCTCCGCCTCGGCGGAGGCCATGTAGTCGTTGATGACGCGGGAGACGACCAGCGCGTTCAGCCCCACCGTCAGCGCGGCCACCAGTGCAAAGGAGACGGTCAGGACCGTCCGCAACCGTCCGCCCAGAAGCCTCAGCAAAAACGCGCGCATGGTTCTCCTTTTCACCGCAGAGGGGGCAGTAGAATCCACGAAGGGCACGAAGGGCACGAAGGGCACGAAGAGCATGAAGAGCACGAAAGATCACTCTGAAATATCCCAAAATCGTAACCTACCAAGGGGACTCCGAGCAAGCGCCGTACCCTGTAGCGCAGGCCGTCAGGCCTGCATTTGCAGGCTAAAGCCTGCGCTACGTTATCTGCAAACGGATTAGGTAGTTACCCAAAATCCTTTGTGTCCTTCGTGTCCTTCGTGGTTTTTTATCCGATGGGCAGGGTGAAGCGGAAGGTGGTGCCCCGGCCCACCTCCGACTCCACCTCAATGCTCCCCCCGTAGGTCTCCACCACCTGCCGGACGATGGGGAGCCCCAGGCCGGTGCCGGTCTCCTGCATGCGCTTCCCCTCCTCGGTCCGGTAGAACTCCTCAAAGATGCGGGGGATTTCGTCGGCGGGGATGCCGATGCCGGTGTCGGAGACGGCGCCGACGGCCAGGTTCCGCTCCGGGTCCGTCCAGAGGGAGACGGTCACCCGACCGCCGGAGGGGGTGTAGCGGATGGCGTTATCTATCAGGTGGCTCCACAGCGCCCGGAGGTGGTCGGGGTTGGCCCGCACCCGGGGGTCACCCCGCACGTCCACCTCCAGCGATATGCCGCGCCGCTCCGCGCGGGGCCTCATGGTGGCCAGCACCCCCTCCAGGACCTCCGCCAGGGAGACCGTCTCCGCCCGGCTGAGGCCGATGCCCTCTTTCAGGTACGCCAGCAGCAGCAGGTCGTCCAGGGTCGCCAGCAACTCCCCGGCGCGCGTCTCGGCCCGCTCCAGCATCTCGGGCTGTTCCTCCGGCGGGATGTATCCCTGGCGGATCAACTGAATGGTGTTCTGGAGCACCGCGACGGGGGCCCGCAGGATGTGGACCAGGGAGAGCATGAAGCGGCCCTCCACCGCCTCCAGTTTCTGGAGTTCCGCCTTGGCGCGGGCCAGTTCCCGGGCCTCTTCCTCCAGGGCCCGCACCCGTTCCGCTTCTTTGCGGAGGGCCCGCCGCTCCAGTTCCCGGTTGACCACCTGCAGGAGCAGGTCGGCGGAGAAGGGCTTGGCGATGAAGTCGTGTGCGCCTTCGCGGACGGCCTGGACGGCCAGTTCCACCGTGGCGTAGCCGGTGATGATGATGCAGATGAGGTCGGGGTCTATCTGGCGGGCCTGGCGGAGCACCTCCATGCCGCTCATCCCGGGCATCATGATGTCCAGCAGCAGGACGTCGTAGCGGGACTCCCGGAGTTTGCGCAGGCCCACGGGGCCGTTCTCCGCCACGTCCACCTCAAACCCCTGGGGGACCAGCACCCGTCGGCACCCCTCCCGGATGCCGACCTCGTCGTCCACGACCAGGATGCGGGTGGGAGTGTTCATAGCAAATTCCCCTGAAGACCGCGAGTTGTCCGATGTCGTTATAGCATGGGGGTACCGGTTTGTCAATCCTCACAAATTGTAGGACAACTGCTCGCAGTTGTCCTACAGCCGGGGCAGGACGACACCCTGCTGGGCCTGGTACTTGCCCTTCTTATCCGCGTAGGAGACCTGGCATTCTTCGTCGGCCTCAAAGAAGAGCACCTGGGCAATCCCCTCCCCGGCGTAGATTTTGGCCGGCAGCGGGGTGGTGTTGGAGATTTCCAGCGTGACGTACCCCTCCCACTCCGGCTCAAAGGGGGTGATGTTGACGATGATGCCGCACCGCGCGTAGGTGGACTTCCCCAGGCAGACGCACAGCACGTTGCGCGGGATTCGGAAGTACTCCACCGACCGCCCCAGGGCAAAGGAGTTCGGCGGGATGACGCACACGTCTCCCTTGAAGTCCACCATCGCGCGGGTGTCAAACCGTTTCGGGTCCACGACGGTCAGGTCCCCCAGGCCGGGGGTGAAGATTTTGAATTCGTCGGCGACGCGGATGTCGTAGCCGTACGACGAGAGGCCATAGGAGATAGTGCCATCCCGGACCTGGTGGTCCACGAAGGGTTCTATCATCCGGCGTTCCAGCGCCATCCGGCGAATCCAGTGGTCAGGCTTCAGGCCCATGGCTTCACTCCTCCTGAAAAATCGTGATCACCGCTGGAAAACCACGAAGGACACGAAGGGACACAAAGGTTTCTTTCCTTAAGCAACTACTTCGTGTCCTTTGTGGTAAAAGACCTCTGCGTTCTCTGCGGTGAAATTATCGCAGTTCGTAGAGAAAGACGGCGGCGTTCTGGGTCTCCAGGTGGTCCAACTGCACCCCCCGTCCGTCCATCTGCTAAAGCAGAAACGACTGCTCGCTGATCCCGTTAAAGGAGTAGATGTGGGCGAACAGGGCCCACACCCGACCCGGGGGCAGGCGGGCCACGTCGTCCTGAAGGATGGTGAAATCGCCGTTGGAGGCCCGGCCCACCTGGTAGAGCGCCGGGTCGTCCAGGCCGAAGCGGGGCGCGTAGTAGGCGAACATCGGCGCCGCGCCGTGATAGACGTATATCCGGTCCCCCTCCTGCCAGTGGTCGCGGATGTGCTGAATGGCCGGGCGGACTTCCTCGTTGGTCCAGGGGCGGCTCAGCACGGTCAGGGAGCGGTAGAAGGGATGGAGCACCAGCAGGGCCACCCACACGACGGCGATGGCGCGGGAGTGGGGGGAGAGCGCCCGGTGGATGGCCTCCCCGCCGCAGGCGACCAGCAGGAAAGTGGGCGGCACGGCGAAGAGGATGACCCGGATGTAGAGGGGGTAGAGTTTCAGCATGGAGGCGACGGTGGCGCCGAGGAGGGGCAGGACCAGGGCCAGCGCCAGCGCGCGGCGCCCGGTCCGCCAGAGGGTGATGCCCCCTGCCAGCCATGCGAAGGTCGCCAGCCCGTAGAACGGCAGGCCCCCGGCGAAGACCAGAAAGTCAAACCAGGCCTGGAGGAACCAGTACAGGTCCGCCAGCGAACG
>JAPYWT010000418.1 GCA_028276215.1 Thermoflexus sp.
GGGCCTTCAGGCCGGCCATCCCCCCGGCCGGGTCGTCGCAGGACACCAGAGCCTGGGCCAGCCGGTAGGTCCCTGCCGGGCGGGGCGGGACGATCAGTTCCACCAGCAGCGCCATCTCCTCCCCGGCCAGCAGGTCCCCCAGCGGGAAACTGTAACTCCCCCCTTCGTTGACCGTCTCCAGGGGGGCGATGGACGGAAGTACCCGGTGGGCGGCCCGCACCTCCACCCCCGGGGTAGGGCGCAGTTTGACCTCCAGATTCCGGTACTGCACTGCCTGGGCCCGCTGGAGTTCCCGGGCGAAGGCCGCCGGGATGTCCTCGGCGTTCTCCAGAAGATAGGCCTCGCCTCCGGTCTGGTCGGCAATGGGGATCATCAACTCTTCGTTGAACTCACCCCCCAGCCCCATCGTGCTGATGGGGATGCGGTAGCGGACGGCCTGCCGGGCGAGGGCCCGGCAGTCCTTCTCGTCCAGCGTGAAGCCGTCGGTGAGGACCAGCATCCGGGGGGCCAGGCCGGGGTAGGCTCCCCGCCCCAGTTCCTCCAGCCCCTGCTTCATCCCCTGACCGATGCGCGTCTCATCGCCCAGTTGGAGGCTATCCAGGCCCTCCACGGCCCCCAGCAGGCGCCGCTTCTCGCTCCCCGGCGAGTTGGGGATCAGCGTGACGGCCCTCCCGGCGAAGGCGACCAGGGAGAAACGGTCGTTGGGACGGAGTTGCTCCACCGCCGCCCGCAGGGCATCCCGCACCCGGTCTATCTTGCGGGGGAAGGCCGCCAGGACCTCCTCCGGAATTCCCTCCGACTGCCAGGCCGGGACGCCGTCCACCAGCGTCTCCCGCAGGTAGCCCCGTCGGGCCAGTTGCCGGAACTGTTCTTCGGTGACCAGGCGGATGTGCATGGAGTCGCTGACGTCCACCACGATGGCCAGGTTGACGGGCAGGACGGCCGGACCGCCGCTCCCTTTCACCTCCAGGAGCAGATAGACCAGCCGGGGCTGGGCGGTGACCGGGATGGCTGGCGTGTTCAGGGTGCAGGTCAGATTCAGGGGAATGTTCATTATTCCTACTCCGTACTCCGTACTCCGTACTTCCTACTCCGTACTCCGTACTCCGTACTTCCTACTCCGTACTTCGTATTCCGTCAGGAGAAACTGCCGCGGGCGCAGAGTTGCAGGACGCCCGCCGGGCCGACCTGTTTTTCCAGGTGCAGAATGCGGCGCAGCCCCTCGCCGTAGGGGCCGTTCTGCTGAAGCATCCGGGCCGCCTGGTCCGTCGCGCCCAGCGCCAGAAGGGTCCGGTACGCCACCCATTCCGCGAAGCCCTCCCGAAGAAGGGGGTCCTCCAGCAGGGGACAGTTTTCCCCCTGCCAGGCGTGGGCCCACTCGTGGGCGACGGTCTGGATGAAGAGGACGCGGGGCAGGCCGGAGAGGACAGCCATCACCCGGCGGCGTCCCTTGCGCAGGAACAGCCCCACCACCCGGTCCGGGTCCCCTATGGGCCGGGTGGGGGATTCGGCCACCAGCCGCCGCAGATGTCCCACGTCCACCAGCGTGAAGTCCGTCCCCACCCGCAGGCCCAGCCCCAACTGCCCGGTGACGAAGGCGGCGGTCTGGGCGAAGAGTTCCCGCGCGGCCTGGGGGTCGGTGATGGCGGTCCGGGCGCATACCGGGCAGATCCGTCGGCCGTCGGGGAGGGGGATGGAGTTGGGCCCCATTGGCATCCCACAGACATCGCAGCGGGGGGCGGTCCGATGGCAGTGGGTGCAGAGGACCAGTGGGGGGTCATTTTCCCCCTCGGCTCCATACACCCACCCCCGGCCCCACAGGCGGCGGCCGCAGAGGTGGCAGTATTTGGGGTGGCCCAACCGCTTCATCAGCCTTTCGCGCCTTTCGCGTCTTTCGCGCCTTTCGCGTCTTTCGTGCCTTTCGCGCCCTTCGTGCCCTTCGCGCCTTTCGCGTCTTTCGTGCCTTTCGCGCCCTTCGCGCCCTTCGTGCCCTTCGTGCCCTTCGTGTCCTTCGTGTCCTTCGTGGATCACCTTCGTGGATCACCTTCACGGCCGTATCCAGGCACCGTCCCCGAAGAGGATGTAGGTTTCTCCGGTATCGGTGCGCAGGATGGTGCCCCGGTCAAAGTCCTGGACGGTCCCGTGGAATCCCTGTTCGTAGTCGGTGGCCCAGCCCAATCCCTGCCGGACTGCCGGGTAGGTGCACCAGATTTTGCCGAACCCCCGGCGGGGGGTGGGCGGGGACTGGGCCGGAGTGTTGGCGTCCGGGCAGGAATACTCCGGGTCCCCCTCGTTCCATATGTCCCGATAAAGGGCCCAGGACCCGTTGTTGTAGATGACGGCGATGCGGTCGTTGTCCTCCCGCCAGAACATCTGTCCCCGCTCAAAATGCTCCTGGGCCATCCAGGAGGAGTGGGCCTGGTTCACGGCGCATCCCAGCCGGTCCGGATACCGCTGCCACAGGGCGGCGAAGGGGCCACTCACGGGAGGGCAGGAGGGAGTGGGAGTGAACGTCGGGGTGGGGACGGGTGTGGCGGTCGGGGTGTGGGTGGGCACAGGAGTGGCCGTCGGCGAAGCGGTGGGCGTGGGGGTCCAGGTAGGGGTGGATGTGGATGTCGGGGTGGGACTGGCTCGCAGGGAGAACGCGCCGGGTCGGACCAGGTTGCTCATCATCAGGACCAGGCAGCAGAGCCCGGCCAGGAGCACGGCGCCGGCCCCCACTCCCACCCACAGCCAGGGGAACGGGCGGGCAGGGGCAGGAGCGGCGGCGGGAACGGTCTCCGGTATGGGGGGAGGGGAAGGGCGCGGGGGAGTCACGGTAGCCGGGGGGGCGCCTCCCCGCAGCGCGGCGCGCATTTCGGCCGCGCTCTGGAAACGGGCCTCGGGCTGCAGCGCCAGCGCGCGCAGAATGGCGGCCTCGGTGGACGGGCTGACCTGGGGCGAGATGCGGCGGGGAGGCTGGAGGGCGGCGGGGTTCACAATGCGGTCGGTGGCAGAGGGAGGAGCCTGCCCGGTCAGGGCGTGGTAGAGAGTCGCGCCCAGGCTGTAGAGGTCGGACCGGGGGTCCGTATGACCTGCCACCCCGTACTGCTCCGGCGGTGCGT
>JAPYWT010000378.1 GCA_028276215.1 Thermoflexus sp.
GTGATGGGGCTGGCCATTGCGGTGGATTTCACCCGCTCGCGCGCCCTCTATCGGGTCGCGCGCCGCTATAACAGCCAGGCCCTGGAGGCCGACGCACTCCACTTCTCCACCGACATCTGGAGCAGTTCCGTCGTCATCGTCGGGCTGGTCCTGGTGCGCCTGGCCGACTTGTTCCCCCGGTACCGCCCCTGGCTGCTGCGGGCCGACGCCGTTGCCGCGCTGGTGGTGGCGGCCATCGTCATCTGGGTCAGCCTGCGACTGGGCCGCCGCACGGTGGACGCGCTGATGGACCGGGCGCCGGAAGGGCTGGAGGAACGGGTGCGCGCGGCCATCGCCGGGGTGGAGCACGTCCAGGAGTGCGGCCCTATCCGCCTGCGCACCGCCGGACCGGTCACCTTTGTGGAAGCGACGGTGCGCGTCGCCCCCGAGATGCCCGCCGGGATGGCCCACCAGGTGGCCACCCGCGTGGAAGAGGCCGTTTCCCAACTCTGCTCGGATTGTGACGTGACCGTCCACGTGGAACCCGTGGCCCCGGTGGACCCCGTCATCGGGCAGGTGCGGGCCATTGCCGCCGAATCCGGCCTCTCCGTCCACGACGTCCACGTCCACCGGATGGCGGACGGGTACCACGTGGACCTGGACCTGGAGGTCTCCGGGCATCTCTCACTGGACGAGGCCCACCGGATGGCGACGGCCTTTGAGGACCGGTTGCGCGCGCAGGTGGAGGGGCTGGCGGCGGTGGAGACGCACATTGAAGTGGCCCCCGTCCCGCTGGAGGACCCGGGGCAGGACGTGACCGGGATGTACGCCGATATGGTGGAGGAAATCCGCCGGATTGCCGAGGCCCAGGACGGGGTGATAGAATGCCACGACGTCCGTCTGCGGCAGGTGCAGGATGGGCTCTACGTCTCCCTGCACTGCGTCTGTCCCGGGGAGTTCTCTATGGAAGATGCCCACCGCTGTTCGGCCCAGGTGGAGGGGCGCCTGCGCCAGGCCTTCCCCCAGGTCGCCCATTTCCTGGTCCATACAGAACCGACGTAGGGGCAGGGCTTGCCTCTGCCCCAGGGGGCGACCGCAAGGGCGGGTGACCGCAAGGGTCGCCCCTACTCCTGACCCATCTGCCACAAAAACGAATATGGACAACAGCGCGCCAGAGCCAACCGTAGAGGACATCCTGGCGGAAGTGGAGCGGCGACGGGCCGCCCGCCGGGCCGAAGAAAACCGTTCCCCCCGGGAGCGCCCCCTGGCCCACGGGGCCGAACGGGTGGGCCAGTGGTTCGTCCGCCACTGGCTGGCCCTCGTGAACCTGTGGTGGTTCCTCTACGTTGGCGTACCGTTTCTGGCCCCGATTCTGATGCATGCGGGCATGGAGGGGCCGGCCCGTCTCATCCACCTGGCCTATCAGCCCCTCTGCCACCAACTCCCTTACCGCTCGTGGTACCTGTTCGGCGAACAACCGTACTATTCCATGCAGGAACTCATCCAGCGGGGAGTGGACCCGGACCTGCTGGTCCCCCACGGCTACATCGGCGACGCCGTTCTGGGCTACAAAGTGGCCCTCTGCCAGCGAGACACGGCCATTTACGGAACTATTTTCCTGGCCGGGCTGGCCTTCGCCCTCTCCGGCCGCCGGTGGCGTCCCCTGCCGCTCTGGGCCTACCTGCTGTTCGGCCTGGTGCCGGTCGCCCTGGACGGGGGGATTCAGTTCGTCTCCCAGGTCCTGGTGCTCCTCTTCCCGTCGGCGGGGTTCGTCGCCGTGGAGAGCACTCCCCTGCGGCGGGTGGTCACCGGCGCCCTCTTCGGCCTGATGACGGTGTGGATGGTGTATCCCACCGTCCATCGCGCGGTCCAGGCGGCGGAACGGACCGCTGAGCAGTGACGACGGACGACAGACCACAGACCACAGACGACAGACCACAGACCACAGACGACAGACCACAGACCACTTCAGGAAAGGAGCCCGATGCCCCGATATGTTGCGGCAGTAGACCAGGGTACCACCAGCACCCGCTTCATCGTCTTTGACCACGCCGGTCAGGTGGTGAGTCTCCACCAACTGGAGCACCAGCAGATTTACCCCCAGCCCGGCTGGGTGGAGCACGACCCGACGGAAATCTGGGAGCGTACCCGGCAGGTTATTCGGGCCGCGCTGGCCAAAAACGGCATTGATCCCAGAGACATCGCCGCCATCGGCGTCACCAACCAGCGGGAGACCACCATCGTCTGGGATAAGAAGACCGGCAGGCCCTACTACAACGCCATCGTCTGGCAGTGCACCCGCACCAAAGACATCTGCGACGCGCTGGCCCGCGAGGGCGGGCAGGACCGCTTCCGCGCCCGGACCGGTTTGCCCCTGGCCACCTACTTCTCCGGCCCCAAGATCAAGTGGATTCTGGATAACGTCCCCGGCGTCCGGGAGGCGGCGGAGAAGGGGGACGCCCTCTTCGGCACCGTGGACACCTGGGTAATCTGGTGGCTGACCGGCGGCCCCAACGGTGGCGCACACGTGACCGACGTCTCCAACGCCAGCCGCACGATGCTGATGAACCTGGAGACGCTGGACTGGGACCCGGAGATTCTGGACATCATGGACATCCCGCGCCAGATGTTGCCGGAGATTCGCCCTTCCAGCGACCCCCGGATTTACGGCTACACGCCCAAAGACGGGCCGCTGGGGGCCTCCATCCCCGTCTGCGGTGACCTGGGCGACCAGCAGGCCGCGCTGGTGGGCCAGACCTGCTTCAGCCCCGGCGAGGCCAAAAACACCTACGGCACCGGTTGCTTCATGCTCCTCAACACCGGCACCACCCCCGTCCCCAGCAAGAGCGGTCTGCTGACCACCCTGGGCTACCGGTTCGGCGACGGGCCCGCCGTCTACTGCCTGGAGGGCTCCATCGCCATCACGGGGGCTCTCGTCCAGTGGCTGCGGGATAACCTGAAGTTCTTTGATTTCTCCAAACACATTGAGGACTACGCCCGCTCCGTGCCCGATAGCGGCGGCATCTACTTCGTCCCGGCCTTCTCCGGTCTCTTCGCTCCTTACTGGCGCAGCGACGCCCGGGGCATCATCATCGGCCTGACCCGCTACATCACCAAGGCCCACATCTGCCGCGCCGCGCTGGAGGCCACTGCCTACCAGACCCGCGAGGTGCTGGACGCGATGGAGAAGGACTCCGGTGTGAAACTGACGGCCCTTAAGGTGGACGGTGGCATGGTCTACAACGAACTCCTCATGCAGTTCCAGGCCGACATCCTGGGCGTGCCCGTCATCCGACCGGTGGTGGCGGAGACGACCGCGCTGGGCGCCGCCTACGCCGCCGGGCTGGCCGTCGGTTTTTGGGACAATCTGGACGACCTGCGCCAGAACTGGGCCGTGGACAAGGTCTGGAAGCCCCAGATGGACCCCGAGACCCGGGAGCGCCTCTATCGGGGCTGGCTGAAAGCCGTACAGCACACCTTCGGATGGGTAGAAT